>NZ_JBJHPC010000021.1:0-31522 GCF_045257485.1 Streptomyces sp. YS-3
GTTCCTCAACACCGTCGCGGTCAACGGTCTGATCATGGTCACCGAGCCGCTGATGGCCGTCCTCCTGCTCGACCACCTCGGGTACGCCCCGTGGCAGTACGGTCTCGTGTTCGCGTCCCCATGCGTCGGAGGCCTGATCGGCTCCCGCCTCGCCCGCCCCCTCGCGGCGCGCTTCGGACAGCACAGGGTGATGCGCACGGCCGGGGTGCTGCGTGCGTGCTGGCCGGTCGGGCTGGCGTTCGCCGGCCCCGGCGCGTCCGGAGCCGTCCTGATCGTCACCGTCCAGCTGGGGCTGGTGACGTGCTGCGGCCTGTTCAACCCGCTGCTGGCCACCTACCGCCTCGAACACACCGACCCCGGCAAGGTGGCCCGCACCCTCGCGGCGTGGTCAATCAGCAGCAGCGCGGTGATCGCGGCCCTGACCGCCGCGTGGGGCCTCCTGGCGGCCACCACCAGCCCCCGCACGGCGATCGCCACCGCGGGCGTCCTGCTGCTGGCGACCCCGTTGCTGCTGCCGCGACGGGAGGCGGCGGCGACGGAGACGGTACGGAAGGAGGAGGCCGAGGAGGGGGAGGAGGAGCGGTCGGTGAACGCCACATGACACCGCCGCGTCGCCTCGCACACCCGTAATTCGGTGGCACGTGCGGGCCGGTGTCTCCACGCTGGGGACCGTGGAAGAACCCAAGCATCAGATCCGGGCCAGGTACACGGACTCGACCGTCACCGTCTACCAGGCGTACGCCTCGCACATCGGTCTGCCCGCGGCCAGGGAGGGCCGGTTCCCGGCGGCGTGGCAGCGGGACCGGATGACCTGGATCAAGCCGTCGTTCCTGTGGATGATGTACCGCTGCGGGTGGGGCACCAAGGAGGGCCAGGAGACCGTCCTGGCCGTGGAGATCACCCGGCAGGGGTTCGAGTGGGCGGTGGCACACGCCTGCCTCTCCCACTACGAGCGGGGGCTCCACGCCGATCAGGCCGCGTGGAAGCGCCAGCTGAAGCAGGCCCCGGCACGCGTGCAGTGGGACCCCGAACGCGACCTGCGCCTCCAGCCGCTCGCCCACCGTTCACTCCAACTCGGCCTCTCGGGCGAAGCGGCACGCCTCTACGCCGACGAGTGGACGGTCTCCATCACGGACGTGACCCCGCTCGCCCGGACGGTCCACGCCCATGTACGGGACGGCGACCTGGAGGCGGCCCGCCGGCTCCTGCCCCCGGAGCGGCCCTACCCCATGGACGACGGGCTCCTGGCGCACTTGCGCGGGTGAGAAACGGCAGGCCCCGTGGGGCGGTATCAGTGGGTGGACGCTTCTGGAGTGGACGGCTGGGCGCCTGTTTGTATGGGCTCCGGACAAAACAGCAGGAGAGGGCGGACAGATGGTGTCCACGGGGAGCATTCTGGCGTTCGCGGCGATGTCGCTGCTGGTGATCGTGATTCCGGGGCCGAGCGTGTTGTTCGTGATCGGCAGGGCCCTGGCGCACGGCCGACGCGTGGCGCTCGCGACCGTCGTCGGCAACCTGCTCGGTTCGTATCTCCTGGTGGTCGCCGTCGCCTGGGGTCTCGGCGCGCTGGTGGAGAGTTCGGCCACGGTCTTCATGGGCGTGAAGCTGGCCGGGGCGGTGTACCTCGTCCACCTCGGCGTGCAGGCCTTCCGGCACCGCAAGGAGATGCGCGCCGCGGTCATGGCGGCCCCCGCGGGGGAGCGGCGCGGTGATCTGCGTACGGTCATGGACGGCGTTCTCGTCGGCGTCACCAACCCCAAGGGTGTGGTCTTCTTCGCCGCGGTACTGCCCCAGTTCGTGGACCACTCGGCCGGCCGTGTTCCCCTTCAGATGATGGTGCTGGGGCTGGTCCCGGTCGCCATCGGCATGATCACGGACACGCTGTGGGGCCTGGGCGCCGCCGCGGCCCGTTCCTGGTTCGCGCGCTCGGACCGTCGGCTGTCGATGGTGGGCGGGGCCGGCGGCCTCGCGATGATCGGCCTGGGTGTGACCGTGGCAGCCACGGGCCGTGCCGACTAGCGAGCGCGGCCGACCCCCTGCTGGTCCAGGTCCGGCACAGCAGAGTGCGGGCGGCATCAGCAAGGGGTCGGGGCCCGGGGGTTCGCCCCGGGCGGGGTTCAGACCTGGCCGCGCCACGCGCCCGTCTCGGCGCCGCGCGACTCGATGTACTCCTTGAAGCGCTTCAGGTCACCCGTCACCTGGCGCTTGACGAACCCGAGCTTGTCGCCGACCGTCTCGGCCATGCCCTCGGGGTCGAAGTCCATCTGGAGCATCACCTTGGTGGTCGTGTCGTCGATGCGGTGGAACGTCACCACACCGGCCTGACGCACGTCGCCGCCGACGGTGGTCCAGGCGACGCGCTCGTCGGGACGCTGTTCGGTGATCTCGGCGTCGAACTCCCGCTTCACACCGTCCACACTCGTTACCCAGTGGGTGAGGGTGGAGGTGCGCTGCTCGATGCGCTCGACGCCGTCCATGAACTGGGGGAAGGACTCGAACTGGGTCCACTGGTCGTACGCGGTGCGGACCGGGACGGCCACCTCGACGGACTGCTCTACCTGCGACATGCACTGCCTCCTGCGTCTCGGGTGGGTATCGGGGTCTTCTGCGGACAGCGGGTACCCCGCTCCCACGCGATCACTCGGTTTCCCCATGCCGGTTTCGCCGCCGCCATACGGGTACCTGCGGGAAGCCGCCCCTGGTGAAACCAGTGAGGAGGGACGGATCATGGAACCCACCCTCGGGACCGAGGCGCCGTCGGCGCAACATGTGCATGTCGTCCTCGGCGGCTGCTCACCCGGCGACGCCGAAGCGGTCCTCATGAGCCTGCACCGGTGGTACTCCTCCGAGCGGGGAGTCACGGCCCCTTCCACGCGGGACATCTCCGCGCACCCCACGGTGTGGACCGCGATGGTCGACACATCCCACCGCTCCGGCGACGTGGAGCCGGTGGCGCTGGGCGAGAGTGTCACCGTCAACATGCAGGGCGGCCCCGGGCCGGTGGGGCGGCTGCGCGACACCTTCGCGCTGGCCTTCGCGGTGAGCGACGACGGTACGGCGTCGGGCGACCAGGAAGTGGATGTGCAGCTCCATCTGCGCAGCCGCTGACCCGCCTCCCGCCTCCCGCGCGCCGCGCGACGCCGCCCGGCGCCACCGACTCAGGCCAGCAGGCTCTGGCTGGTGATCAGCTCGCGTACCGCGGCGAGCCCGCCCTCGGCGAAGGCCTTCTGCTGCCGGTCCGCACCCGTCCCCTCCCGCAGGAGCCGGTGGAGCAGGGCGTCGACTTCCCGGGTGTCGCCCAGCGCCTCCAGCGCCGGACCAATGTGCTTCATGAGCATGCACAGCACGTCACCGCAACTGCGCAGTTGTCCGTCGGGGGTGACCAGTTTGCCGGTCAGGCCGTCCCGGGCGGCACGCCACGTGGCGGCCTGCAGGAGCTCGCCCGGACACTCCGGAACGTCAAGCCCCTCCTTCTGCTCGCGGATCGCGGTGGCCACCAGCGCCCGGACGATGGCGGCGAGCAGCACCGCGTCGTCCGCCCGCAACTGGACGTCCAGGCAGCGCACTTCGACGGTCGGGTAGTTCTCGCTGAGCCGGGCGTGCCAGTACAGCTGGCCCCTGTCCATGACGGCCCCAGCCTCCTTGAGCGCCTGCGCGCGGCTCTCGTAGTCGTCGAGGTCGGTGAAACGGGGCGGCGGTCCGCTGACGGGCCAGCGGCTGAAGACGAGGGTGCGCCAGCTGGCGAATCCGGTCTCATGGCCGTACCACAACGGGGAGTTGACCGACATCGCGAGCAGGGTGGGCAGCCAGACGCGGATGCGGTTGAGGACCGCGACGCCCACCTCGCGGTCCGGTACCCCCACATGCACGTGCATACCGTTGATCAACTGCTCGTCGACCAGTTGCCCGGCGCTGATATGCATGGCCCGGTAGCGGGGGCGCTCGGTGACGGGCACGGGTGTCTCCCCCACGGCGGGAGCCGCTCCGACGGCGGCGAGGCGGCAGCCGAGGCTTTCGGCGGCGGACCCGAGCGCGTGCCGCAGACGCAGCAGATGACCGCCGACCTCCTCCAGTGCCTGACAGACCGGCGTGGCGACCTCGACCTGGGCCTGGAGCAGCTCGGGCTGGACCTCGTCCTCGTCCACGGTCTTTCCCAGACCGGCGGCGGCACGTACGCCTTCGGAGCGCGCGACCGGCAGCCCGGTGGTGGGATGCACCAGGAGATACTCTTCTTCGACCCCAAACGTGAGCATGGCCTGCGAGTACCCGTGTCGCGCTGTGTGAACCGTACGCACACCGAGTCCGCTCCGGAGGGGAACCCACCGTTTCGCGCCCGGCTGCCGGGTATCCGCCTGTCATGACTTTGCGCAACACAGAACTGGCCGCCGGCCGAGACCTGGCTGTCGGCGTGGCTCCCTTCGTCGTCGGTGTACTTCTCGTGGCGCTGCTCATCGCCCTGGTGTGGCGTGGGCAGCGCAGGCGCCGGGCCCGGGTGCCCCGGCAGGAGGAGCAGCCAAGGCTTCCCGAGTCCGGGCCCGTGGGCGAGGTCGTCGAGCGCCGCGAGCCGGACGAGGTGCCCCATGACGGCGACCGCCTGAAGCCGCACGGGCTGCACGGATTCGGTAACTCCGGCACCCGGCGGGCGGGGTCCCAGCAGGAACCCTCGACGGACGACCGCGATCGGTGACACGCGCTGAGGGAATCGTCGACGGGCGCGGCCGGGTCGTCGGCGCGTGAGGCGGGCGCTTCCGGGCGGCCCGCGCCGGGGCTTTCGGCGTCGATCGCCGGACTGGCCCGTTCCGCACGTTATCCGGTGGGCGGTCCGGGGCACCCGGCGGCCGACAGACCCATGCGCCGCACACCGAAGTGAAGGGAACGGACATGACCACCGCACGCGACATCATGACGCCCGGCGCCGAGTGCGCCTCGGCGAAGGAGTCCGTCCTGGAGGCGGCCGTCAAGCTCACCGAGCTCGGCGTGGGCGCGCTGCCCATCTGCGGCAGCGACAACCGACTGAAGGGCGTGATCACCGACCGTGACATCGTCGTCAAGGTGCTGGGCGCGGGCAAGGACCCCGCCGCGACGACGGCAGGGGACCTCGCCCAGGGCGAGGCCGTCACCATCGGCGCCGACGACGACGTGGACGAGATCTTCCGGACCATGAGGACCCACCAGGTCCGTCGGCTGCCCGTCATCGACGGCCACACCCTGGTCGGCATGGTCGCCCTGGCGGACGTAGCGCGCTCGCTGCCGTCGCCGGAGGTCGGCGACCTCCTCGAAGCGCTGTCGACCGGCTGAGGCCGAGGCACGCACAGACGCACCAACACGAAAGGACCGAGCAGACATGCGGATCGCATTTCTCGTCGCGCCCGAGGGCGTGGAGCAGAAGGAGCTGACCGAGCCGTGGCAGGCGGTGGACGCCGCGGGCGGCACGCCCGTGCTGGTCTCCACCGAGAAGGGGGAGATCCAGGCGTTCAACCACCTCGACAAGGCGGATACGTTCCCCGTCGACGAGGTCGTCGGTGAGGCGGACGCGGCGGAGTTCGACGGACTCGTCCTCGCGGGCGGCGTCGCCAACCCCGACTTCCTGCGGCTGGACGAGAAGGCCGTGGCGTTCACCAAGGCGTTCTTCGATCTGGGCAAGCCGGTCGCGGCGATCTGTCACGCCCCCTGGACGCTGGTGGAGGCCGATGTGGTGCGCGGCCGGGTCCTGACGTCCTGGCCGAGTCTGCGTACGGACATCCGCAACGCCGGCGGTGAATGGGTCGACGAAGAGGTGAAGGTCTGCGACCACGGGCCGAACGTCCTGATCACCAGCCGCAAGCCCGATGACCTGCCCGCCTTCTGCGAGGCGCTGACGATCGCGTTCGACAAGGCCGGGAGGACCGTTCGGTGACCGACCCCAAGCGGACACAGCGTGACGCCTTCCGGGCGCACGACCCGGCATCGGGCCCGCTCACCACCGACCAGGGAGTCGTCGTCGACCACACCGACGACTCCCTGCGGGTGGGCGAACGCGGACCCACCCTGCTGGAGGACTTCCACTTCCGGGAGAAGCTCACCCACTTCGACCACGAGCGGATACCGGAGCGCGTGGTGCACGCGCGCGGCGCCGGTGCCTACGGGTATTTCCAGCCGTACGAGTCGTGCGCGGACTTCACCCAGGCCGCGTTCCTGCAGGACCCCGACGTCAAGACACCCGTGTTCGTCCGGTTCTCGACCGTGCAGGGCCCGCGCGGATCGGCCGACACCGTACGGGACGTGCGCGGATTCGCCACGAAGTTCTATACCTCGCAGGGCAATTACGACCTGGTGGGCAACAACGTCCCGGTCTTCTTCATCCAGGACGGCATCAAGTTCCCGGACTTCGTCCACGCGCTGAAGCCCGAGCCGCACAACGAGATACCCACCGGCGCCTCCGCCCATGACACGCTGTGGGACTTCGTGTCGCTCCAGCCGGAGACGCTGCACGCCATCATGTGGCTGATGTCGGACCGGGCCATCCCGCGCAGCTACCGGATGATGCAGGGCTTCGGGGTGCACACCTTCCGTTTCGTCGACGCGAACGGCAAGGGCACCTTCGTCAAGTTCCACTGGAAGCCCAAGCTCGGCGTCCACTCGCTGGTATGGGACGAGGCCCAGGAGTGCCAGGGGCGCGACCCGGACTTCAACCGCCGCGACCTGTGGCAGGCGATCGAGGCGGGCGACTACCCCGAATGGGAGCTCGGTGTCCAACTCGTGCCGGAGGAGGACGAGTTCGCCTTCGACTTCGATCTGCTGGACGCCACGAAGCTCATCCCGGAGGAGCAGGTGCCCGTCCGCCCCATCGGACGGATGGTCCTGGACCGCAACCCCGAGAACTTCTTCGCCGAGACCGAGCAGGTCGCCTTCCACACGGCCAACGTGGTGCCCGGTATCGACTTCACCAACGACCCCCTGCTCCAGGCCCGGAACTTCTCCTATCTGGACACCCAGTTGCTGCGCCTGGGCGGCCCCAACTTCGCCCAGCTGCCGGTGAACCAGCCGCTCGCGCCCGTACGGACCAACCACCGCGACGGCCCGCACCAGGGCGTGGTCCACTCCGGCGCCACCAGCTACACCCCCAACTCGCTCGGCGGGGGCTGCCCCGCGGTCGCGGGCGGTCACGCCGACGCGTACCGGCACCACGCCGAACGCGTGGACGGCGAGAAGATCCGGCGCCGCAGCGCCAGCTTCCAGGACCACTACAGCCAGGCGGCACTGTTCTGGAACAGCATGAGCGCCTGGGAGAAGCAGCACATCATCGACGCCTTCCGTTTCGAACTCGGCAAGGTCGAGGCGATGAGCGTCCGCGCCCGCACGGTCGAAGTCCTAGCCTCGGTGGACGGCGCGCTGGCCCAAGCGGTGGCCGAGGGCATCGGTGTCCCCGCGCCACGCCAGGGCGCGGACCGGCACAAGGGGAGTTCCCCCGCGCTCAGTCTGGAGTCCCTGCGCGGCGAGGGCTCCATCAGCACCCGCCGGATCGCCCTGCTGGTGGCCGACGGGCTGGAGACGGAACACCTCGCGCCGATCCGTGAAGCACTCACCTCACAGGGCGCCGTCGTGGAGGCCATCGCCCCGCACGACGGGAAGATCACCGGCCTGGACGGCAGTGGTTACGTCGTCGACCGGGCCCTGCCGACCGTCGCCTCCGTGCTGTACGACGCGGTCCTGCTGCCGGACGGGCCGCCCGGTGACTCCCCGCTGCTGACCGAGGAGGCCGCCGTCCGCTTCGTCCGGGACGCCTACCGCCACGGCAAGCCGATCGGCGCCCTCGGCTCGGCGGTCGCCCTCCTGGACCGGCTGGGTATCACCACCGAGCAGGCCCAAGGTGTCGCCGCCGACCACGGTGTGGTCACGGATCCCACGGCCCGGCCCTCCGCCGACGGCGAGGAGTTCGCCGATCGCTTCATCCAGGCCATCGCCGCACACCGGCACTGGAACCGGCCGGCGCTGCTGCGCTGACCCGGCGGTTCCGTCCGGAACGGAACAGCCCCCCACGGCACCGCCGTGGGGGGCTGCTCACTGCCGGGGTCCGGCAGGTGCCTCACACCTTCCGCTGCCCGAGCGGGCGGGTCGCGGGGCCCTGGATGACCTTGCCGTCGGTGTCGAAGCGGGAGCCGTGGCACGGGCATTCCCAGGTGCGTTCCGCGCCGTTGAAGGCGACCAGGCAGCCCAGATGGGTGCAGCGCGCCGACACGGCGTGCGCTTCGCCCCGTTCGTCGCGGTAGACCGCGCACCGCTCGCCGTCCACGCGGACCACGGCACCACTGCCCGGTTCGATCTCGGAGACGTCCTTGACCTGCGGCGGGCGCAGCCGGTCGCCCACGAAGTGGCGGGCGACCTTCGCCTGGTGGTGGAGGAACTCGGGGGCCTGGCGTACGGCGCTGAGGAGGCGCGTCGGGTCGTACAGGCTGCTCCACGGCAGCGGGTCGCCGGTGATCTGCGAGGTGAGGAGGCGGCCGGCCATGATGCCGCCGCTCATGCCCCAGCCGCCGAACCCGGTGGCCACGTACGCGTGCGACGCCCGGGGGTGGAGGCGGCCGACCATGGGCACCTGGTCCGTGGGGTCCGTGTCCTGGGCCGCCCAGCGGTGGGTGATGGTGATGCCGGGGAAGTGCTGCCGCGCCCACTCGGCCAGCTTGTCGAACCGCGCGGGGGTGTCCTCGGCGCCCGGGGTGAAGCTCTCGCCGGTGACGATCAGCAGCCGCCGGCCGTCCTCGTAGGGCGCGGTCCGTACCGAGCGGGTGTTCAGCTCGGGTGTGATGTACATACCCTGCGGGTCCCGGTCGGCGGGGATCGGTGCGGCGACGACCAGTTCGCGGTGGATGGCCAGGCGGGTGAAGAGCAGGGCCCGGTCGAAGATGGGGTAGTGGGTGGCCACGACGACATCGCGGGCCGTCACGGTCACTCCGGTATCGGTGGTCACACGGCAGGGCTCGCCCTCGTCCAGGCCGGTGACGGTGGTGTGTTCGTAGATCTTCCCGCCGTGGGCGAGCAGGTCGTCGACGAGTGCCAGGAGGTATTTGCGCGGGTGGAACTGGACCTGGTCCGCCAGCCGCACGGCGCCCGCGACGGGATACGGCAACCCGGTCTCCCGCACGAACTCGGCGGGCAGCCCCGCTGCCCGGGCCGCCTCCGCCTCAGCGCGGAGCTCCCCCGTACGGCTGGTGTCACGCAGATAGGTGTAGGCGGGGACGCGTTCCCAGTCGCAGTCGATGCCCAGGTCCTCCACCACGGCGGCGGCGTGCTCCAGGGCGTCGGTCTGCGACCGCGCGTACAGATGCGCGGCCTCCGCGTCACGGGTGCGGGTCAGTTGGACGTACGAAAGGCTGTGCAGGGCGGTGAGTTTGGCCGTGGTGTGGCCGGTGACGCCCTGTGCGATCCGGCCGGCTTCGACGACGACCACGCTGCGGCCGGCGCGGGCGAGCTCGCGCGCCGCGCTCAGACCGGCGATACCCGCTCCGACGACCACCACATCGGCTTGGGTGTCCGTGTCCAGGGGTGGGTACGGAGTGCCGCCGGGAGCGGTCTCGATCCAATACGATCCCCCTGTTGCCCGCGTCTCGTTCATGCGCACCGGGTGCCCGCCGGGGCTCCGTCGACACCTCGGGGAAACGTCCGTCCGGGGGAGGCCTCACCGGGGATCCGGCCGCGGTGCGCGGCGGGGCGGGACGCCAGGGCGTCCCACCCCGGGCCGGGATGCCGGTCAGTGTCCGAGTGCACGCTTGAGCTGGGCCTTGTCCATGCTGGAGCGGCCGTGCACGTTGCGGCGCTGGGCCTCGGCGTAGAGCTGGTCGTACGTCGGTCCCTGTGAGCCGCTGTGGGAGCGCTGGCCGCCGCGCTTGGAGGACGACATGTCCTGGGTGGAACTCTTGCTGGCGGTCTTGGACTCACCGGAGCGGGCGCGCTCCTTGTTGACGGTCCTGGCGGCGATCTCCTTGGCGCGCTTACCGCCCTCGCCGCGCTGCTCGGCGCTCTCTTTGATGTGCTCGTACTGGCGTTCCCGCTTGGGACTGGAACCGCGAGGCATGTCGACTCCTTGACTTGGGTGGATGACTCCGTGTTCACCATCTGCTCTTGGGGGTCACCCCGCAATCGAAGAGGGGCCGTAGGTGACATCGCGACGACCGGGCGGCGGGCGCGTCCGGTGCGGCCCGGCGGCGGTGCGGCGGCCCGCTCAGTGCTCGGCGCGCTTCTGCGCCTCGGTGTTCGGGGTGAGTGCGTCTCCGGCCTCGCCGTCCTCGTGGCCGTGGCGTCCGTGCTCGGACCCCTCCGGCTCGGTCGCGGCGTCCTCCAGCTCCCGCATGACCTCGCCCAGGGCGGTGTCCTTCTCGTCGGCGTCGCCGGTGGCGTGGTTCTTGTCCGCATGGGTGTGGTGACTCATGGATCTCTCTTTCGCTCACATGGGCTGTGGGGTGGGATCCGGAACGCGGCCGGTCTCCCTGCCCTGCTCGGGTGCCCGCCCCGGGAACGGTCACACGGTCCGGCTTTGGCTGTTCTGTCCTGTTCGGACCGGACCGGTGGGGTATGGGGGTTGCCGTCGGCGGCGGGTCGGCCGCTGGAGGTGCGCACCCTCGCAGCCCCCGCCGACGCGCGCGGCCTTGTGTTTGCCCCTAGCTTGTTGCTGTCAGTAGTTCCATCGTCACGTAGGGAGTTCATGATGGCTGGCAAGGGCAAGATGGGGCAGGTCAAGGGCAAGGCGAAGGAGACCGCCGGCAAGGTCACGGGCAACGAGTCCATGAGGGCCCAGGGCAAGATGGACCAGGCGAAGGGCAAGGCGGGCGAGGCCGGCGCCGACATCGAGGACCGGGCGCGCAAGGCGGGGCAGCAGATGCCCGGCAGCAAGAAGTAACCGGCACGGCGACAGGCGGGCGGGCAGCCGCGGCGCTCGACGCGACGGCTGCCGCCCGCCCGCGTGCGTACGGGGGTACGGACCCCCGCCGTGCCCTCCGGGGCGCGCGGACCGTCCCACGCGCGCTCCGCTCCCACGCCCCTTCGCGCCGGGTGTCACAGGGGCGAGGACGGGTACCGGGGACGCAGAACGCGCGGTTCGGCACACCCGGCCGAGGCATGACATCCGGCCGAGGCACGACTTGGACACCCGGCGTCCGCCGCAGTGCGAAGGAAGTGGCCATGAGGACGAACGGACAGGACCCGCCGCCACGAGCCCGGGACACCGCTGCGCCCGCCGCCCCTCTCTCCGCCACGCAGGAGCCGGTCCGGCGCTCCGCGCCCGAGCCCCAGGAGCAGGAACTGCCGCGCGACCGCAGCCAGGCGATCCTGGAGGCCGCGAAACAGGTGGGTGCCATCCTGAAGCGGGCCGGGCACAAGTTCGCGCTGGCCGGAAGCGTCGCGGTCTACGCCCACGGCGGCAGCGGCAGGCTGCAGCACGACGCCGATTTCTGCGTCCTTCCCGAAGAGGCCGACGCCGTGGCGGCGTCCCTGCGCGCGGCGGGGCTGGCCGTGCGGCTGCCGCCGGAGGACTGGCTGCTGAAGACCAGTTGCTTCGGCCAGGACGTCGACATCATCTTCGAACTGGCCCACCGCCCGGTCACCGTGGACCTGCTGGCGCGTGCCGAGCTGCTCCCCGTCGACTCCGTGCACATGCCGGTGCTGTCGGCGACCGATGTGCTCGTCAGCCTGAACAGCGCCTTCTCCGAGCACCACTGCGACTTCGGCGCCGTGCTCCCGGTGGCCCGCTCGCTGCGCGAGAAGGTGGACTGGGACGACGTGCGGCGCCGCTGCGCGGACGAACCGATGCCCGCCGCCTTCCTGTTCCTGCTGGAACGGCTGAACGTCATCGAGCCCGAGCACCCCTCCGTCCCGCGGGAGCCGTCATGAGCCACCAGCCGGAGAGCCTGGAATACCGCGTGGCCCACTTCTCCGAGAAGCTGGCCGCGGGAGAGTGCGGCGAGCTGGGGGTGCGGGCCGAGGCCCGGGGCGGGACGGTCCTGCTGACCGGGACCGTGCCGTCCGTCCACAGCCGCGACGACATCCTCCGTATCGCCCGAGAAGAACTCGCGGACCTGCCCGTGCACTGCGACATCGTCGTCGCGGAGACGGGGCCGCCCATCCACGCGGAGGACCTCCCATGATCCGGATCGCGGCCGTCGGCGACATCCATATGAGCCCCGACAACGAGGGCTCGCTCCGCCCCGCCTTCGAGACACTGCCGGACTGCGCCGACGTGCTGCTGCTCGCGGGCGACCTCACCCGGCACGGGACGGCGGAGGAGGCGCGGGTCGTCGCGCGGGAGATCAAGGACCTGGCCGTCCCCGTCGTCGCCGTGCTGGGCAACCACGACCACCACGACGACCAGCCCGACCTGGTCACGGAGATCCTCAGAGACGCCGGAGCACACGTCCTGGAGGGCGAGGCGACGGTCGTCGGCAACGGCGACACCCGCATCGGCGTCGCCGGCACCAAGGGATTCGGCGGCGGCTTCGTCGGCCGGTGCGCCGGGGAGTTCGGCGAACCCATCATGAAGGAGTTCGTGCGCTACTCACGCCACCGCGCCGACACCCTGCGCACCGCGCTGGAGGAGCTGGCGGGGCGGGAGTGCGACGTACGTATCGCGCTGACGCACTTCTCTCCCGTGGCGGACACCCTGATCGGTGAACCCCCGGAGATCTATCCGTTCCTGGGCAGCTATCTGCTCGCCGAGGCCATCGACACGGCGGGCGCCGACCTCGCCGTCCACGGGCACGCCCACTCCGGTACGGAACACGGCCGCACCAGCGGGGGAGTACGGGTACGCAACGTGGCGCAGCCCGTGATCGGCGGGGCGTTCCACGTCTACTGCCTGCCCGGCCGGGACGGCGCGGACCCCGCCTCCGACGGGCCGGGGTCCGCCGCCGCGTCACCCGCGGGCTCGGCGGCGTAACGGGTCCTCGTCCGCCGACCGCGACCGGGCGGCGCGGTCATCCGAACAGGGCCGTGGCGGCCTTCTTGAGGGCGCCCGGCTGCTCGGGGCTGCGGGGAGCGTTCGCGCGGACCTCGATCATGCGCGCACCGATCTCCTGCAACTCCTTGCGGCCGAGAGCCGCCCGCACCTTGGGGAACCAGTCGCTCTCCTCCTCGTCCATGTGGTGGCTCACCGCCTCGATCAGAACGGTCGTCTTGGCGTCGAAGCGCTCGTCGTCGGGGCCCATGGCGTTCAGTTCGGCGCAGAGGACGTCGGCGACGTGGTGTTCCTCGAACGACTCCAGGATGTCGTCCTCCAGGTCGGGGACGAGGGAGCGCACCTTGGGGTACATGACCTGGTTCTCGATGTAGGTGTGGACGGTGAGGGCTTCCACGATCTTGTCGACGATGTTGTGCTTGGTGGCCTTCGCATCCTTACCCGCGGCCTGGAAGGCCCGGAACAGCCGGCGGATCTCCTTGTGGTCGTCCTTCAGAAGCACGATGGCGTCGGTGGACATGGTGGCTCCCTTCCCGTGTTGCCTTCTCACCAGCTTTGCTCAACAGAGGCCGCTTCGCCCACCGGTCCGTATTGGGGGCCCCGAACATGCATAGCCGCCCCGCCGACGGACATACGCTCCCCCGGAACAGGGGACGGGACCCGGTTTCCCGGGCCCGCGCCCCGTTCCTCCCGAAGGAGAACCCTTCGTTCCCCGAGGAGCGGAAGTCATGTCCACTCGCTGTAACAACCACCGGACGTATGACGACACCCCCCGCACCGACGAAGCCTTCGAACGGCTCGCCGCCCTGCCGGACGGAGCGGAACGCGCCGCCCTGCGCGAAGAGCTGGTCCGAGCGTGGCTGCCGCTCTCGGAACGGCTCGCCGGCCGCTACCGCGATCGGGGTGAAACCGTCGAGGACCTGCGCCAGACAGCCGCCGTGGGGCTGCTCAAGGCGGTCGACGGGTTCGATCCCTCCCACGGCACGGCCTTCATCGCGTACGCCGTGCCCACCATCACCGGCGAGATCAAGCGCCACTTCCGCGACCACATGTGGACCGTCCACGTACCGCGGCGCGTCCAGGAGCTGCGCAACCGCGTCCGCGAGGCCCGCCACGCGTTGCAGGACGCCGGGATCGGCGAACCCGGTGTCGCCGAGGTCGCCCGGTACACCGGACTGAGCGAGGCCGACGTCCGGGCCGGTCTGGAAGCTCTGCAGAGCTTCCGCGCCCTCTCCCTCGACGCGGAGCAGAGCGGCAACGAAAGCCCGTCCACCCTCGCCGACGCCATCGGCGCCGAGGACCCGGCGCTAGACACCCTCATCGACCGCGAGTCCGCCAAACCCGGACTGCACGCCCTGCCCGACCGTGAACGCAGGATCCTCTACCTCCGCTACTTCCAGGGCATGACCCAGAAGAACATCGGTCAGGAACTCGGCATCTCCCAGATGCACGTCTGCCGACTGCTCCGCCAGTGCTGCGAGCATCTGCGCGACGAGGCCCTGTACGCCGCGCCCGGCGAGGCCGCGTGAGGATGTGCCGCCCCCAATGACCGTGCGGGCCCCGTGCCCGGTCAGACCGCCGGGTAGGGGGCGCTCTTGAGGCGGCGGGCGAGGTGGGCGGTGTTCGCGGCCAGGGTCGCCGTCGTGGTGGCGGTCTTCTCGGGGGTCTTGTCGAGGTCCTGGTAGTCGGTGCCCTGCATGGCCTCGCCCACCCAGTAGGTGACGGCGTTGGGGGCGAGGGTGAAGCCGACGTCGTTGAGGCCCTGGAACAGGTCGGCGCTCACCTTGTGGGCCCCGTCCTCGTTGCCGACCACGCACACCCCGGCGACCTTGCCGTACGTGAGCATCCGGCCCTGGTCGTCGGTCTCGCCGATCTCGGCGTCCAGGCGCTCAAGGACGCGCTGGGCGATGCTGGAGGGGTGGCCCAGCCAGATCGGGGTGGCCAGGATCAGGATGTCGGAGCCGAGGATCGTGTCGCGGATACCGGGCCAGGCGTCCCCGTCACCCATGTCGGTCTCCACCCCGGGCCTGACGTCGTGGTCCGCCACCCGGATCACCTTGCCGGTGACACCGTGCTCCGACAGGGCCTCCATGGTCTGCTCGGCCAGCAGCTGGGAGCTGGAGGCCGCGGGGGAGGGGCGCAGCGAGCACACCAGGGCGACCGCGCGCAGCGGGGTGGCGGACGAGGACTCGGACGTGGTCTGTGCTTGTTCCATGAACAGACCAGTTCCCCCCTGGTCCGTTTCCTACCAACCTTTCGCCCCGGGCACCGCGCCAAGCCGCCGTTGTGGTCTTCGACAGGCCCGAGGGGGTACCCGGGCTGTATGCGACTGGAGGTGTGACCCATGGTGGGAATCGGATCCAAGAAGGACCTGAGTGGCCAGTCCGCGCTGGTCACCGGCGGTTCGCGAGGACTGGGGCTGCTCATCGCGGCCCGGCTGGCCGTCCGTGGCTGCCAGGTCGCCATCCTCGCCCGGGACGAGGAGGAGCTGGACCGCGCGGCCCAGTGGATCGAGCGGCACACCTCGGTCGTGCCGCTGACGCAGGTGTGCGACGTACGGGACGAGGCGGCGGTCGCGGAGGCGGTGCGCAGGGTCTCCACCGAGCAGAACGGGCTCGACGTGGTGGTCGCCAACGCGGGCGTCATCCAGGTGGCCCCGGTGGCGGCGCTCGACGCCGACGCCTTCCACGACGCGATGGCGACCATCTTCGACGGCGCCGTCCAGGTGTCCCTGGCCGCCCTGCCCCACCTGCGGGAAAGCTCCGCGGGCGGCCGGCTGGGGCTCATCGGGTCGGTGGGCGCGCTGCTCGCCGTTCCCCATCTGCTGCCGTACTCGTGCGCGAAGGCGGCCGTGGGCGCGCTCGGTGAGGGCCTGCGCAGCGAACTGGCCGGGACCGGTGTCTCCGTGACAACCGCCCATCCGGGTCTCATGCGCACCGGCTCCCACCTCCAGGCCGAGTTCGGGGGAGAGGCCTCCCGCGAGTTCGCCTGGTTCTCCGGCCTGTCGGGTGCCCCCATCGTCTCGATGGACGCCGAACGGGCGGCGGAACGGATCGTGCGGGCGCTGGAGCGCCGCCGTATCCGGATCGTCCTGACGCCGACGGCCCGGGCCGCGGACCTGGCCCATGGAGTGGCCCCGACCGCGGTGACCCGCCTGGCGGGGGTGGCGAACCGGTTCCTGCCGGCCGCGGGCGGCGAAGCGGGCACGGAAGGGCGCATCCGGCAGGGGCACGCGCTGAAGGACGTCCCTCGCGGGGGCTGGACGGAGAAGGTCCGCAGGCTGGGCAGTGCCATGAACGACCGCGCCGCGCGCCGCTACAACCAGATGACCCCGGGGCCGCCCACGAGCGCCTCCTAGCGACCCCGCGACGGCCGCCGGGTCCCGGACCGCGCCCGGGACCCGGCGGCCGTCAGGCGATGGCGACGTGAGCAGGACGGGACGTGGGGGCCGACGCGGCTGTCACGGTTTGAGAAGCGTCTTGACCATGCCGTCCTCCTTGGCCTGGAACATCGCGTACGCCTTCGGCCCCTCCTCCAGCGACATGGCGTGGGTCTTGAAGGAGTCGACACCGAGCGGGTCCTCGTCGGTGAGCAGGGGCAGGATGTCCTTCACCCAGCGCCATACGTTCGCCTGCCCCATCCGCAGCTGGATCTGCTTGTCGAACATCGTCAGCAGCGGCATCGGGCTCGCGGCCCCGCCGTACACCCCGGACAAGGACAGCGTGCCGCCGCGGCGGACGAGCTCGATGCCGGTGTGCAGGGCCGCGAGCCGGTCGATTCCCGCGTGCTCCATCAGCGGCTGCGCCACCGCGTCGGGCAGCAGCCCGGTCACCCAGTGCGCCGCCTTGGCGAACGGCGCTCCGTGCGCCTCCATGCCCACGGCGTCGATCACGGCGTCGGTGCCGCGCCCCTCGGTGAGCTCGCGGACGGCCTCCGCCACCTCACCTCCGCGCCGGGCGTCGAGGCAGGCCACACCGTGTGCGCTGGCGCGTGAGAGCCGCTCGGGGACGAGATCGACGCCGATCACGGTCCGGGCGCCCCGGTGCTGCGCGATACGGGTGGCCATGTCGCCGATGGGACCGAGACCCAGAACGGTGACCGTGCCGCCCTCGGGAATGTCCGCGTACTCGACCGCCTGCCACGCGGTGGGCAGGACGTCGGAGAGGTAGACGTAACGGTCGTCCGCCGGGCCCTCGGGGACCTTGATGGGGAGTTTGTTGCCGAAGGGGACGCGCAGCAGTTCCGCCTGTCCGCCCGGTACCTGCCCGTACAGCTTGGTGTAGCCGAAGAGCGACGCGCCCATGCCCCGCTCACGGACCTGGGTGGTCTCGCACTGGGAGTGGAGCCCCTGGTCGCACATGAAACAGTCACGGCAGCTGACGTTGAAGGGGATGACCACGCGGTCGCCCGGGCTGAGCTCCGACACCTCCGGTCCGACTTCCTCGACGATGCCCATCGCCTCGTGGCCCAGGATGTCGCCCGGGTCCAGATATGGTCCGAAGATCTCGTACAGATGCAGGTCGGACCCACAGATCCCGGTCGACGTGACCCGTACGACGATGTCGTCGGGCTTCTCGATGCGCGGGTCGGGAACGGTTTCCACCCGGACGTCCCGCTTGCCGTGCCAAGTAAGTGCGCGCATGATGTGCCGCTCCTGCCGTCGCGATTGTCCAGGGCCGCTCATGGCCCGGGCCTTCGTTCTCGCGGTCCGGGTGCCCGTCGCGGGAGAGGGGTAACGCGCGGCGCCGACCGTACCGGTGTTCGCGTCACGCCCCCGCTGCCAGCAGCTCTGTCATGGTCTCGGCGGCTCGCACCGCCGCGTCCCCGCAGCAGTTGTTGAACAGCGCATGCACATGGGCGCTGCTCTCGGCGAGCTCGCGCAGGCGCGGGACCCAGGACTCCAGCTCCTCGACCGTGTAGCGGTGCCGGTAGGCCTCCTCCTTCGAACCGGTGCCCCAGTCGGGGCTGCGGCCGTGGAACCGTACGACGGACAGCTGTGGCGAGGTGGCCCGGACGACCGGGGGAAGCCCCGGGGCGTCCACTCCGACCAGGGGTATCCGCAGCTCCGACAGAAACCGTACGGTCGCGTCCAGTTGTCGGCCGGTGAGCCAACTCGCGTGCCTGAACTCGACGGTGACCGGCACGTCCGACCGCTTGCGACACTCCTCGATACGGGCCCTCGCCTCCTCGCTGGGCCGGAACCAGGGCGGGAACTGGAACAGCACACTGCCCAGCCGCCCGGCCGCGCGCAACGGCTCGATGCCCTCGTGGAACCGGTCCCACAGCGCGTCCAGCATCCCGCGGGGAAGCTCATGGGGACGCAGCCGGGCGTTCGGGGGTCCGGCCGGCCGCAGTTCGGCCGGGAGGGCGCGGGCGGGGAAGGGGTGGCCGGTCAGGGCGGCGAACGCCTTCACGTCGAAGGTGAAACCCGCGGGCGTGCGCTCGGCCCACATACGGGAGTTGTGGGCGCTGGGCAGGGCGTAGTAGGTGGAGTCGACCTCGACGACGGGGAACCGCGAGGCGTAGTGGCGCAGCCGGCCCTCGGCGTTGCGGAAGCCGCGCGGATACCAACCGGAGGACGCGAGCTCCGGGTTGGCCCAGGAACAGGCTCCCACCTGGATGATGCCGGTCATGATCGGGAGAGGGGCATGGACGCCTCCGGGTGGACGCGCGCCATGGGCGCTGGTCGGTGTGCCCGGGGTCGCCCGGGGTCCGTCCCCGGTCAGGGCGGACGTATCTCCAGTACCCCGAGACGCTCCCGTACACCTGGCACCCAGTCACACGCGGTGGGCGCCCCCTTCGACGAGGAGCCGTGCCGCCCCACTCAGGGGCTGCACCCAGCCCCTGGACATCACGCGTGGACCGTGGCGGGGTGGCGCAGATGGGCCGGTGTGCGGCTGATGCGGACCAGCCGGTCGAAGTCGACGGCCGCCCCGCGCAGAAGCAGGTCCACGATGTCCGCGGCCGAGGGGCGGGGTGTAGTCGCCCCGCCGAGGAGGGCCCGCTGGTAGACGGAGGCGGCGAGCAGGTCGACGAGCACGTCGGGGTCGACGTCGGGGCGCAGATCGCCCCGGGCGACGGCCCGTTCGACGGCGGTCGTGGCGGCCTGCCGACTGGGCCGTACGAGAAGGTCGATGAGGCGCCGGTGCAGCTCCGGGTCGTGGGCGCAGTCGGCGACCAGCGGTGCCAGGACACCGCGCGGCAGCCGCTCGTGCAGCGCCGCGTCCAGGAGCCGCACACTCTGTGTCAGGTCGCAGCGGGTGCAGTTGTTGTCGGGCACCGGCGGCACGGCCAGGATCGACGCGAGGGCGTCGATGATCAGGTCCTGGCGGTGGGGCCAACGGCGGCGGATCGCCGCCTTGGTGGTGCCCGCCCGCCCCGCCACGGTTTCCATCGCGAAGCCCGAGTATCCGTGGGCTCGCAGGATGTCCAGCGTGGCGGTCAGGACGGCTGTGTCGATCGCGGGGTCGCGCGGCCGGCCCCCGGAGCTCACTCGGCGTCCTGCGGGTACCAGCGCAGCTCGACCGTGTTGCCCTCCGGGTCCTTGACGTAGACGGAGTTGGCGGAGCCGCGTGCGCCGAAGCGCGGCACGGGGCCCTCAAGGACGTCGAGCGTGCCGGAGTCGATGACCTCCTGCCAGTCCAGCGGGTCCACGACGAGGCAGATGTGGTCGACGTTGGACTCGCCGCGCGGCCGGTCGAACAGGTCGATGATGGTGTTCGCGTTGATCCGGACCGAGGGGAACGGGACCTTGCCCGCACGCCACTCCTCCACGCGTACCGGCTCCAGCCCCAGCGGCCCGGTGTAGAAGGCGAGGGCACGCTCGACGTCCTGGACGTTGAGGACGATGTGGTCGAAGTCCTTGACACGCAGCATGGGTTGAGCCTCTCGGGTAAGCGGGTCCGCTCGGGATCTGGTTCCGAACCGGCCCGGATCGTAACAACGGGAGAGGCCCACTGGGAAGGGCTGAAGGCGAGGCGTCCCGCTGCCCGGAGTGCCGAAGTTCCGCGCGAGCGTGCGGGGTTGGCTGGTTCTCGTCTGTCGGCGCGGTGAACCCGGCCTCAGCGAGGGGCTGGTCAGGTGGTGGGCCGCTCGCGACGGGCCCGCAGACAGCGGCGGATCTCCTCGGCGTACGGAAGCGCCACGCCCACGGTGATGGTGGCGGCCAGGGCCGCCAGATAACCGAGGGGCAGGGGCCTGTCCTTGGGCAGCAGTTTCCAGTCGTCGGGCCCGGGGCCGCCCCGGAGCGTCGCCTTGACCGCCTCGGGGTGCAGACAGGCGGTGAAGGCCATCGCCGTCAACGGCAGCACCTCCAGGAAACTGTGGATGTGCTGCTCGATCGGCCGGACTTCGCGCTCCTTGGTGGCGAGGCTGACGTCGTAGAGCGCGGTGGCGCCGTGGGCCAGCGCGGCGCCGCCCATGGTGGAGAGGACGAGCGGGTTGATCTTCGCGAGCAGCCCGATGGTCACGGGGAGACCGGCCTCGGTCATCATCAGGGCATGCACGGCCGACTCACGGACGCCCGAGGTGTCCTCGATCCGGGTACGCCGGTGCATCCACCAGTCGGCGAGCCCCGGCACGACCCACAGGGGCAGTACGCCGTAGAGCAGGAACCGCCGGTTGGCGTCCTCGGTTCCGGACACGGGCTCGGAGAGGGGGAGGTCACGGCCCTGTCGCCAACGGGTCCAGGCGCGGGCGGGCAGTGCGGTGAGCGCGTGGGGACTCGGCATGGCAGTACGTCTCGCCTTCTCGTCGCGTGGTTACGCTTTGATCTTCTCCGTGCGGGACAAGCCTCCCCTCGGGTGACCCGCCTCGCGCGCCGAAAACACCGACCACCGGAAGCACCGCAAGCACCGAGCACGCCGGGTCCCCTTGCCGCGGCCGGAGGGTGACGGATGCGGCGTCCGTGTTACCCGCGGACGAGGGCGGGTACCGATGACCGGTCGGCGCGCCGGGCGCCGCGGGTGGTCGCTGGGAGGCAGCGTGGACGCTTCGGTGGACCGGATCGCGCGGCCCTGGGGCAGCCGTACACCGTACGGACGACACGAGGCGTGGCCCACCCGGGTGGACACCCATCTGGCCCAGGGGGTGGAGCCGGACGACGTGCAGCGCTGGGTGCAGTCCGCCTCGATCCTCCACTCCGACGGTGACGCGATGGACATCGCCGTGAAGGACGGCGGCATCGTAGGGGTGCGCGGCCGGGCGGCCGACCGGGTCAACCACGGCCGTCTGGGCCCGAAGGACCTCTTCGGGTGGCAGGCGAACTCCTCCCCGGACCGGCTGACACGGCCGCTGATCCGCGAGGGCGGGCGGCTCGTCGAGTGCGACTGGGACACCGCGATGGAGCGTGTCGTCGCGCGGTCCAGGGAACTCCTGGACGAGAGGGGCCCGGGGTCGATCGGCTTCTACACCTCCGGACAGCTGTTCCTTGAGGAGTACTACACGCTCGCCGTGCTGGCCCGGGCCGGTATCGGCACCAACCACCTGGACGGCAACACACGTCTGTGCACCGCCACGGCGGGCGAGGCGCTGAAGGAGTCCTTCGGCTGCGACGGCCAGCCGGGCACCTACGACGACATCGACCACATGGACGTCATGGTGCTGTTCGGCCACAACATCGCCGAGACCCAGCCGGTGCAGTGGATGCGGATCCTCGACCGGCTGGACGGCACCGACCCTCCCCGGCTGATCTGCGTGGATCCCCGGCCGACGCGGGTCGCGCGCAAGGCCACCGTGCATCTCGCGCCGCGCGCCGGCACCAATGTGGCCCTGCTCAACGCCCTGCTGCACGAGGTCATCCGCGCCGGTCACATCGACCGGGAGTACATCGACGCGCACACGGTCGGCTTCGACGAACTGGCGGCGGCCGTCGAGGACTGCACACCGGAGTGGGCCGCCGCGATCTGCGACGTCCCCGTCGACCGCATCAGGCGGGCGGCGGACATCATCGGTTCGGCCGAGCGCCTGTTGTCCACGGTCCTCCAGGGCGTCTACCAGTCGCATCAGGCCACGGCCGCCGCGGTACAGGTCAACAATCTGCATCTGATCCGCGGCATGCTCGGCCGCCCGGGTGCCGGAGTGCTCCAGATGAACGGGCAGCCCACGGCGCAGAACACCCGCGAGTGCGGCGCCAACGGCGACCTGCCGGGCTTCCGCAACTGGCAGAACGACGCGCACGTCGCCGACCTGGCGAAGGTGTGGAACGTCGAGCCCGAGACCATCCCGCACTACGGACCGCCCACCCACGCCATGCAGATGTTCCGTTACGCGGAACAGGGCTCGATCCGCATGCTCTGGATCAGCGGCACCAACCCCGCCGTCTCCCTCCCCGAACTCGGCCGTATCCGCTCGATCCTCGCCCAGGAACGGCTGTTCGTCGTGGTCCAGGACCTGTTCCTGACCGAGACGGCCCAATTGGCCGATGTGGTCCTGCCCGCGGCCACCTGGGGGGAGAAGACCGGCGCGCTCACCAACGCCGACCGGACCGTACACCTGTCGGACAAGGCCGTCGAACCGCCCGGCGAAGCCAAACCGGACCTGGACATCTTCCTCGACTACGCGGCCCGTATGGACTTCCGCGACAAGGACGGCGGCCCCCTGATCACCTGGCACGACCCCGAGTCGGCGTTCGAGGCGTGGAAGCGGTGCAGCGCCGGCCGCCCCTGCGACTACACCGGTCTCAGCCACGAGAAGCTGCGCGGGACGAGCGGCATCCAGTGGCCGTGCAACGAGAGGTTCCCCGAGGGCACCGAGCGCCTCTACACCGACGGGATCAGCTGGGCCGGTCCGCAGGTGTGCGAGTCGTACGGCAAGGACCTGGTGACCGGCGCGTCCCAGGAGGCGGTCGACTACCGGGCCGCCAACCCGGACGGAAAAGCCATGCTGAAGCCCTCCGCGTATCTGCCGCCGCACGAGGCACCGAGCGAGGAGCATCCCTTCCAGCTCACCACCGGACGGACGATCTACCACTTCCACACCCGTACGAAGACCGGCCGGGCGCCCCAGCTCAACTCCGCCGCCCCCGAGGTGTGGGTGGAGGCCTCCACGGTGGACGCGGACGGGCTCGGCTTCCACGAAGGGGACCTGATGGAGGTCGCCACCCCCCGTGGCGCGCTGCGGGCCCGTCTGCGCGTCACCGACATCCGTCCCGGTCTGCTGTTCGTGCCCTTCCACTACGGCTACTGGGACACGCCGACAGGGCACGGCCCCGGGGACGGCACACCGGGACGCGCCGCCAACGAGACCACGATCACCGACTGGGATCCCGTCTCCAAGCAGCCGCTGTTCAAGACCGCCGCGGCGGCGCTGCGCCTGGTGGAACGAGGCGGCGGTGCCAGTGCCCCCGCGCCCACCACGACGGCGTCCGCCCCCGCGCGCCCGGCGGGTGTACCCGCCACCGAGGGAGGGCCCTCGGCCCACGCGGGACAGACCGAAGGCCCCGAGTGGCGCGAGCGGAACGGAGCCGGCGCGTGAACGGCATCAAGATCGTCCTGCGCGGTGCCCACCACGGTGAGCGCCGGCTGGCCAGGGAACTGCTGACCGTGGCCGAACGCCACCGGACCGAGCAGGAGATCCACCATGTCGCCCTCGACCTCGCCACCTGGTCGCGCGAGCATGTCCAGCGGCTGGCCGACACCGCCCGGGACCATGACCTCGACCTGAGCGGCCCCGGCGAATCTCCGGGCGGCTTCCTGACGACGCTGAGGGAGAAGACCGCCGAAACGATGGGACGCCGACCCGAGCCGGGCCTGCTCCTCCTGCGCGACCTGCGCGATCTGCATCTGGCCGCGTCGGAGAACTCGCTCTCCTGGGAGATGCTCGGGCAGGCCGCGCAGGCGTCCAGGGACGCCGGTCTCCTTCAGCTCGTCTCGTCCTGCCACCCGCGGACACTGCGGCAGATGCGCTGGACCAACACGATGATCAAAATTCTGTCGCCGCAGATCCTGACGTCCTTGTAGACGGCGTACCGGAACCGTCACCGGACCTTCACACGACCGGCCCGTGGCCCGCAGCGATGAGGGCACCCGGGAACGGCCGTCTTCTGGAGGAGTCCGGAACCATGTTCATCGTCGCGTGCCTGTTGCTGCCCGCCGTCGCAGCGCTGCTGTACGGCATGGACCGTGTCGAGGACTGGCTGACGCGCGGCCCGCAGTCGGCCCGCCGCCATGCCCGCACCCGCCATCTGCGTCTCCTCCCCGGAGGGAAGCAGGACACCGTCACGCGCCCGCGGGCCGCGGGCCGCCACTCGGACGCGGCCTGAGCGGGCGCCGTCCTTTGCCCGGCACGGTCCACGCGCGTGTCGCCCCTGCCGGGCGCGTTCTCCGGCTGGGCCGGACGGGGGAACAGCATGCCCTTGAGCGCCGCCCGTCGCCCCTGGCGGGTAGAGATAGCGAAACGTTTCGCCCCGAGTCTGCGCCTGGGAGGAGTTCCGTGGACGCGACCGCGCTCCCGCGCGAGGACCACACGAGGAGGCAGGACGCCCCGACGGCCACCGGCCGGGCTCTGCGCCGGCCGCCCCGCGGACCGGTACCGGCCCTGCGCCGAGGGGTGGCAACCGCGGTCTGCGCAGGTGTGATCGGCGCCCTGCTGACGGCGTGCGGGGCGACCTCGGGCCGGGTCGACGGCGCCCGCGACGCGGGCCGGGCCTTCCAGCGTGCCGTGGCAGCACGCGACTACCCGGCGGCGTGCGGCCTTCTGGCACCCCGGACGCGGCAGCAGCTGGAGGAGGACGAGAAGCAGCGGTGCGGTCAGGCGCTCGGGGGCCAACAGCTGCCCACGGCCGCGCCCGCGGGAAGTCCTGAGGTGTACGGACGGCAGGCGTCACTCGACGCGGGCGGCCAGAAGCTGTTCCTGTCGCAGTTCCGCGCCGGGTGGAAGGTCGTCGCGGCCGGCTGTACGCCCCGGGGCGGCGACAAGCCCTACCGCTGTGTCGTGAAGGGCGGCTGAACATGCGCGCACTCTTCGTCATCTGTCTCGTCGTGCTCTTCGGCGGACTGGGATACTTCATCGCGATCGGAGCGATGTACCGATGACCTCGCAGAGCCGGCGCAGCGAGCGCCGGGGCGGTTTCTGGAAGGACAACAGCCTCACCCTGGCCTTCGGCACGGCGTTCCTGCTCACCCTTCTGGGCCAGGCGCTCTCCGGGCACGCCGAGTTCAACGAACAGCTCTCCGTGGGCGACTACCAGCAGCTGAGCTTCGGCGAGTACCTGATGTCCTCGGACTTCGCCGTCGACGTCACCGAGAACTGGCAGTCGGAATTCCTCCAGTTCTTCCTGTACATCTTCGGCACCGTCTGGCTCGTCCAGCGGGGCTCCCCCGAGTCGAAGAAGCCGCACGAGAAGGGGCCCGAGTCCGACCGCGACCAGCGGATGGGCGACCACGCGCGCGAGGACTCGCCGCGCTGGGCCGGTACCAAGGACTGGCGCCAACGGGTCTACTCCCGTTCGCTCGGCCTGCTCATGGGCCTGGTGTTCCTGCTGTCCTGGCTCGCCCAGTCGATCTCGGGAGTGGCCGCCCACAACGAACAGCAACTGCGGCAGCTCCAGGACCCGATCGGCTGGGGCGCGTATCTGGGATCGCCCGAGTTCTGGTCCCGCACCCTGCAGAACTGGCAGTCCGAACTCCTTGCGGTCGCTTCGATGGTCATCCTCTCGGTGTATCTGCGCCAGCGCGGCTCCCCGGAGTCCAAGCCGGTCGGCGCGCCCCACAGCGCCACGGGCATCGAGGGCTGACGCGTGCGGGGGAAGGGCCCGTAACCCCCGCTCAGCGTTCTCTCGAAATTTACTTGGAAACTCCAAGTAGCGTGACTACGCTGGCGCCGCATGATCAGCGATAGCGGGAACGACGCATACGAGCTCTCCACCGATCCGGACCGGCTCGACGTGGCGACCGTGCACCGGTGGCTGTCGACCGACACCTACTGGGCCAAGGGGCGCAGCCGGGAGCAGGTCGAGGAGACGATACGCGCATCACTCACCTTCGCCCTCTACGGTGCCGGCGGCGAGCAGGTCGCCTATGCCCGTGTCATCACCGACCGGGTGACGTTCGCCTGGCTGTGCGACGTCTATGTCGCCCGTGACCACCGCGGCAGGGGGCTGGGTACCCGGCTCGCCGAGGCGGTCCGTGACCACCTCGCGCCCTTCGGTCTCAGGCGGGTACTCCTCGCGACGCTCGACGCGCACGAGGTGTACGCGAAGGTCGGCTTCACCCCCGTTCCCCACCCCGAGACCTTCATGGTCCTGAGTGCCGCGGAATGAACGGCTAGCCGGTAAGGGAGAGTCGAGGGCGCGTTCGCGGGACGGCGGGCGCGCTCTCGCTGTGATGTGTGCCCGTTGCGTCAGTGGTGCCCCAACCGACGCTCGCGCAACGGGAGTTGCCGCGTGCCCCACGCGTACACCCGCGATCCCGCATCGCGAAACGCCCCCTTGACATCCCCGCAATCCCTCCTGCACTTTGGGAGCGCTCCCACAGGTTCAAAGCTCGCGCACATCCCCCGCACCGTGCCCTCGTCCCCGAGCCGCTTGGAGTGTTCCCCACATGCCCTCGCGCACCAGACGCAGGCCAGGCCCGCGTCGTCTCCTCACCTACGCCGCCGTGCTCGCGCTGCCCCTCGGCGCGATCACCGCCGGCGCTCTCCCCGCGGCTCACGCCGCCTCCCTCCAGTGCAGCGTCGACTACAAGACCAACGACTGGGGCTCCGGATTCACCGCCGACATCACGGTGACCAACCGGGGCTCCGCCGCGATCGACGGCTGGACACTGACGTACGCCTACACGGGCAACCAGCAGCTGACCAACGGCTGGAACGGCGCCTGGTCGCAGTCCGCGCGGACCGTCACGGTCAAGGCGGCCGACTGGAACAAGACCATCGCCGCGGGCGCCGCCGTCACCACGGGCGGCCAGTTCACCTACAGCGGCACCAACACGGCCCCCACCGACTTCGCCCTCAACGGCAACCCCTGCAACGGCGCACACCAGCCCCCGGTCGCCGTGCTGACCAGTCCCGCCGCGGGCGCCACGTATACGGCTGGGGACCCGGTGCCGCTCGCCGCGRCGGCWGCCGYCGCGGACGGGGCCTCGATCGGCAAGGTGGAGTTCTACAGCGACACCACCCTCCTCGGCACCGACACCACCGCGCCCTACACCTTCTCCGCGACCGGGCTCGCGGCGGGGGACTACTCGCTGTACGCCAAGGCCTACGACAGCCTCGGAGCCTCGGCGGAGTCCGCGCCCGTCGGCATCCACGTCACCAGCGGGCCCGCCGTCGTCGCCTCGCCCGCCCAGCTCTCCGTCCAGCAGGGCAAGTCGGCGACGTTCGGCGTCAAACTGTCCACCCAGCCGACTGCGAACGTGACCGTCGGCATCTCCCGCACCTCCGGCAACACCGGGCTCTCCCTCACGTCCGGCGCGAGCCTGGTCTTCACCCCCGCCAACTGGAACACCGCCCAGCAGGCGACGGTCACCGCCGACGCCTCCGGCACCGGAGCGGCCGTCTTCACCGCGACGGCGCCCGGCCACGCCAGGGCCGAGGTCACCGCCACCGAGATCGCCGCGTCCAAAACCTATGACGCGCGCTTCCTCGCCCTCTACGGGAAGATCACCGACCCGGCGAACGGCTACTTCTCACCCAAGGGCATCCCGTACCACTCGGTGGAGACGCTGATCGTGGAGGCGCCGGACCAGGGGCACGAGACGACCTCGGAGGCGTACAGCTATCTGATCTGGCTGCAAGCCATGTACGGCAAGGTCAGCGGGGACTGGTCCAAGTTCAACGGTGCCTGGGACATCATGGAGAAGTACATGATCCCCGGCCACGCCGACCAGCCCACCAACTCCTTCTACAACGCCTCCAAGCCGGCCACCTACGCGCCCGAAGGCGACCTGCCGTCCCAGTACCCGGCGCAGCTCGACCCGTCCGTCCCCGTCGGGAACGACCCCATCGCGGGCGAGCTGAAGAGCGCGTACGGCACCGACGACATCTACGGCATGCACTGGCTGGAGGACGTCGACAACGTCTACGGCTACGGCAACGCGCCGGGCACCTGCGAGGGCGGGCCGGCCGTGGCCGGGCCCTCGTACATCAACACCTTCCAGCGCGGTCCCCAGGAGTCCGTCTGGGAGACCGTGCCGCAGCCCACCTGCGACACCTTCAAGTACGGCGGGAAGAACGGGTACTTGGACCTGTTCACCAAGGACTCCTCGTACGCCAAGCAGTGGAAGTTCACCGACGCCCCCGACGCCGACGCACGCGCCGTACAGGCCGCCTACTGGGCGGACGTGTGGGCCAAACAGCAGGGCAAGGGCGCCTCGGTCACCGCGACCGTCGCCAAGGCGGCGAAGATGGGTGACTATCTGCGGTACGCGATGTACGACAAGTACTTCAAGCAGCAGGGCAACTGCGTCGGGCCCACCACCTGCCCGGCCGGCAGCGGCAAGAACAGCTCCAGCTACCTGCTGTCCTGGTACTACGCCTGGGGCGGCGCCACCGACACCTCGGCGGGCTGGGCCTGGCGCATCGGTTCGAGCCATGTGCACGGCGGCTACCAGAACCCCCTGGCCGCGTGGGCTCTCAGCTCCTACGCCGATCTGAAGCCCAAGTCGGCCACCGGCTCCGCGGACTGGGGCACCAGCCTCAAGCGGCAACTGGAGTTCTACCGCTGGCTGCAGTCCGACGAGGGCGCCATCGCGGGCGGCGCCACCAACAGCTGGCAGGGCCGGTACGCGTCCCCACCGGCCGGCACACCCACCTTCTACGGCATGTTCTACGACGAGGCACCCGTCTACCACGACCCGCCCTCCAACCAGTGGTTCGGCTTCCAGGCCTGGTCGATGGAGCGGGTCGCCGAGTACTACCAGCAGACGGGTGACACCGCCGCCAAGGCCGTTCTGGACAAGTGGGTCACCTGGGCGCTGTCCAGGACCACCGTCAACCCCGACGGCACCTACCGCATCCCCGCCACCCTCCAGTGGTCCGGCAAGCCCGACACCTGGAACGCGGCCTCCCCCGGGACCAACGCGGGCCTGCACGTCACCGTCGCCGACTACACCGACGACGTGGGTGTCGCCGCCGCCTACGCCAAGACCCTGACCTACTACGGGGCCAAGTCCGGCAATACGGCGGCGAAGACGATGGCGAAGAAGCTGATCGACGGGATGTGGGACCACAACCAGGACGCGCTGGGCATCGCCGTGCCCGAGACCCGCACCGACTACAAGCGGTTCGCCGACCCGGTGTACGTGCCGAGCGGCTGGAGCGGGACCATGCCCAACGGCGACAAGATCGACTCCACGTCGACCTTCACCTCCCTGCGCTCCTTCTACAAGAACGACCCGGCCTGGTCGAAGATCGAGACGTATCTCGCGGGCGGCGCCGCCCCGGTCTTCACCTACCACCGGTTCTGGGCCCAGGCCGACATCGCGATGGCCATGGGCGCCTACGCGGAGCTGCTCGAATAGCCAGCTGACAGCTCCGTGGCCCCGGTCCGTCTCGCCCGCCCCGCCGGACGGACCGGGGCCCTCCTCCGTGCGCGGGGATCAGCCGGCCCCTCCCGCGCCCGCCCGCCTGCCGACGAGGCCGGGCAGGACGCGCGGGTCGTCCACCCTGGCGCGCAGGGTGGGCGTCCACCCGGCGCCGGAGCGCAACACGTCGCCGGGCGACTGCGCGTTGTGGACGGCGATGAGGTCGACCACGCGGCCGTTGACGTAGTTGCCGTCGGCGGTGACCGGCGCGTCGCTCCACTTCTTCAGGATGTTCGCGGCGGACACACCGTCCGGAAGCACGAACGCGTTCTTCTCCGCGACGAGTTGGGACTGGTAGCCGATCCCGAAGGCGTACTGGTACTTCTGCTCCTTGGTGACCCTGTACAGGTTGTTGTACGCGTCGACCTGGCCGAAGCGGACGCGCGGGGCGCGCTCGACGATGCCGGCGAAGAGGTTGTGGTGGAGGGTGACCTTGAGTCGGCCCGCGTCGGTGGCGGCGGCGCCGTCACTGTTGCCGATCATGAGGGTCTTGTCGTGTTCCCTGAAGGCGTTCCAGGAGACCGTCACACGGTCGGCGCCCTTGACGATGTCGAGCTCGCCGTCGTGCTGCTCGTAGATCTTGCCGAAGTAGGTGGGCAGGGTGCTGTCGGGGTGGGCGCCGTCGGTGAAGGTGTTGTGGTCCATCCACACATGGGTGGAGCCGTGGACGACGGCGCTGTCGTACTCGGAGTTCCAGGCGCCCGTCCTGTTGTCATCGGTGGGGTCCCACTGGGGGAAGCAGTCGAGGGGGCTCTCCAGGGTCAGGTTGCGCACGATGACGTTGTCGACGCCCTTGATCTGGAGGCTGCCGCCGACGATTCCCGCGTGCGCGCCCACACCGACGATGGTGGTGTTGGACGGGACGTCGGCGGTGATGGCGGGTTTCTGGCGGGCGGCCGAGGCGGCGCGCAGGTCCTCCTGCGGACCGCTGACAGGTTTGTCGTGGCCCCATACCGCCGGGTCGTAGTCGGCGAGGTAGCGCGCGAAGTCGTACCCCTCGGCCGCGAAGGCGGCGCAGCCGTCGGCGGTGGCGTTCAATGTGCCCCTCACCCGGATGATCTTCGGGCTGTCGCCGCCCTCCCGCAGCGCGGCCTTCAGCCCGTCCCAGGTGGTGACGGTGGAGACGTGCGCGGCGTCGGCCCGGGCGCCGCCCGTGGTGCCGGAGCCGGTCGACCCCCAGCCGTCGCCCGCGGGCAGGGACTGCCGGCCCGGGTCGCGGCTGTGGGCGTGGGCGGTGCCCGCGGTGGCTGTCAGGGCGAGCACCAGCGCCGCGCAGGCGGCCGTCGCGGCCACGCGGTGGGATCGCCTCTGGGGTGTGCGCGTCATACGTTTCTCCTCGCGAGGGCGGTACGGGTCAGGGGGCGGCGGGCCAGGTGATCCAGGACGCGGGGACGGTGTCGTCCAGGCGTCGCAGGTCACCGGCTGCCAGCAGGCGCTGATCGCGCAGTCGCCGGGCCACCAGGCGTGCCACGGCGATCGCGCCCGGCGGGTTGAAGTGGGTGTTGTCCTGTTCCGTGGCGGTCCAGTTGAAGTACTTCTTCGTCTCCTCCGCCCMCAGCCGCTGCCACAGCGCCAGCGACAGGGTCTGGATGTCGAGCAGGGGGGTGTCCGTCTGCCGGGCGAGGGCCCGCATCGCGGCCGGGTAGTCGCCGTGGGTGGGGTGCGCGGTGCCCTCGGCGTCGAACTTGCGGCGCTCCACGGAGGTGAGCAGCACCGGCCGCGCCCCGTGGGCACGCGCCCCGTCCACGTACTCGCGCAGACAGTCCTGGTAGGTGGACCAGGGTTCCGTGTAGCGGGTGGGATCGGTGCTCTTCTCGTCGTTGTGGCCGAATTGCACGAGCAGGAGGTCGCCGGGCCGGATCACCTTGAGGATCGCGGTGAGGCGCCCTTCGTCGAGGAAGCTCTTGGAACTGCGGCCGTTCACGGCGTGGTTGGCGACGGGCAGGCCCGTGTGCAGGAAGAACGGCAGGGCCATGCCCCAGCCGGTCTCCGGGGCCGCGTCCGCGTACTTCTGGGCGGCCGTGGAGTCACCCGCGATGTGGAGGGTGGGCCTACGGCGGGGGGCTCCCGGGGTCGCGTG
>NZ_JBJHPC010000201.1:0-11507 GCF_045257485.1 Streptomyces sp. YS-3
GCCGATGCCGGCCGCCCCGGCGCGGACCGCCGCCCGACGGCTCCCGGCCCCATGCCGGGTTCCCAGGTGCGGCGCTGGATCGAGATCAACGGCACCCGCCACCAGATCTCCCGCCCGACGCTGGTGCTGGGTCGCAGCACCGACGCCGATGTGCGGATCGACGACCCCGGCGTCTCGCGCCGGCACTGTGAGATCCGGACCGGAACGCCCTCGACGATCCAGGATCTCGGGTCCACCAACGGCATCGTGGTGGACGGGCAGCACACCACCCGCGCTACGCTCCGCGACGGCTCGCGGATCGTCGTGGGCAGCACCACCATCGTTTACCGGCAAGCCGAAGGGTGAAGCGGGGGCAATGTCAGAGCTGACCCTCACGGTCATGCGGTTGGGTTTCCTCGCCGTACTGTGGCTGTTCGTCATCGTGGCCGTTCAGGTCATTCGCAGTGATCTGTTCGGGACACGGGTCACCCAGCGCGGTTCGCGCCGCGGCGGGGACACGGGCCGCCAGCAGACCGGCCGGCAGGCCGCCGCTGCCGCGCCGCCGCAGCAGCGCGGCCAGCAGGCCGCGCCGTCGGGCAGTCGCCAGCGCCGTGGCGCGCCCACCAAGCTGGTGGTGTCCGAGGGCACGCTCACCGGCACCACGGTGGCGCTGCAGGGCCAGACCATCACGCTGGGCCGGGCGCACGACTCGACGATCGTCCTCGACGACGACTACGCGTCGAGCCGGCATGCCAGGATCTACCCGGACCGTGACGGCAACTGGATCGTCGAGGACCTGGGTTCCACCAACGGCACCTACCTGGACCGGACGCGGCTCACCACCCCGACCCCGATTCCGCTGGGCGCGCCGATCCGCATCGGCAAGACCGTCATCGAGCTGCGGAAGTAGTACGACAATGAGCGAGCGGAGCGAGCGAGCCGCGGCGGTCCGGACGACGGACCGGGACGGGCTCCCGACCGGAGGGTGGGCAGTGTGGCTCGACATGACCGGCTGTACCCCGAGCCGACGGGCGAGGTGGGCATGAGTCTCTCCCTGCGCTTCGCCGCCGGATCCCACAAGGGCATGATCCGCGAGGGCAACGAGGACTCCGGTTACGCGGGTCCGCGCCTCCTCGCGATCGCCGACGGCATGGGCGGCCAGGCGGCCGGCGAGGTCGCTTCCTCCGAGGTGATCTCCACCCTGGTCACGCTCGACGACGACGTGCCCGGCTCCGACATCCTCACGTCGCTGGGTACGGCGGTGCAGCGCGCCAACGACCAGCTGCGCATGATGGTCGAGGAGGACCCCCAGCTGGAGGGGATGGGCACCACGCTCACCGCTCTGCTGTGGACGGGCCAGCGCCTCGGCCTGGTGCACGTGGGCGACTCGCGCGCGTATCTGCTGCGCGACGGGGTGCTCACCCAGATCACGCAGGACCACACCTGGGTGCAGCGGCTCGTGGACGAGGGCCGTATCACCGAGGAGGAGGCGACGACGCATCCGCAGCGCTCGCTGCTGATGCGCGCGCTGGGCAGCGGCGACCATGTCGAGCCGGACCTGTCGATCCGTGAGGTGCGGGCGGGCGACCGCTATCTGATCTGCTCCGACGGCCTGTCGGGGGTGGTGTCCCACCAGACGATGGAGGACACCCTCGCCAGCTACCAGGGCCCGCAGGAGACCGTGCAGGAGCTGATCCAGCTCGCGCTGCGCGGCGGCGGCCCGGACAACATCACGGTGATCGTGGCGGACGTCCTGGACGTCGACTCCGGTGACACGCTGGCCGGACAGCTCAGCGACATCCCGGTGATCGTGGGCGCGGTCGCGGAGAACCAGCTGCAGCTCAACGACGACGGGGCGATGCAGACCCCGGCGGGCCGCGCTTCGGGCCTGGGCCGCCCCGCCTCGCCGCAGGGGGGCTTCGGCCCGCCCGGCAGCGGTGAGGACAGCGGCTACGGCGCCCCGCCCGAGGGCACCTTCGGTTCCTACTCGGACGAGGACTTCGTCAAGCCGCGGCGCGGCAAGTGGCTGAAGAGATCCGTCTACATCGTGCTCGCCCTGGCCGTGATCGGCGGCGGTCTGTACGGCGGCTACCGCTGGACGCAGACGCAGTACTACGTGGGTACCAAGGACGAGCACGTGGCGCTCTACCAGGGCATCAGCCAGGACCTGGCCTGGGTGAAGCTGTCGAAGGTGGAGACCGACCACCCCGAGGTCGAACTCAAGTACCTGCCGCCGTACCAGCGCAAGCAGGTCGAGGCCACGATCGCCGAGAGCAGTCTCTCCAAGGCCCAGGCCAAGATCACCGAACTGTCCACGCAGGCGTCGGCGTGCAAGAAGGACGAGCAGCGGCGCGCCGCCGAGAGCCAGAACCCGCCGAAGACCGGTACGACGGCCTCTCCGTCGCCCGGCAAGACCGGGTCCACCAAGACCACCGCCACTCCCACGCCCGGCCCCAGCCTCTCGGAGGAAGAGCAGAAGCTGGTCCCGCAGTGCGGTAAGCAGTAGGCAGCCGTAGGGGGCCTTTCCACACCATGAGCGTTGTCACCAACACGACCACCATCGGCGCGATCGACGCACCGAGCCGCCGCAACACCGAGCTCGCGCTGCTCGTCTTCGCCGTCGCCATCCCGGTGTTCGCGTACGCCAACGTGGGCCTGGCCATGACCGGCAAGCTGCCATCCGGCATGCTCGGTTACGGCCTCGGCCTCGGGCTGCTCGCGGCCGTCGGGCACCTCGTGGTGCGCAAGTTCGCCCCGTACGCGGACCCGCTGCTGCTGCCGCTGGCGACGCTGTTGAACGGGCTGGGCCTGGTGATGATCTGGCGCCTGGACCAGTCACCGCGCCTGATCCAGCGAGCCAAGAACGCATTCGGTGCCTTCCACCCGGACGCGCCCAAGCAGATGCTGTACACGGCGATCGGCGTGGCGCTGTTCATCGGCGTACTCATGCTGCTGAAGGACCACCGGATCCTCCAGCGCTACACGTACATCTCGATGGCGTTCGCGCTGTTCCTGCTGATCCTGCCGATGTTCTTCCCGGCGGTGAACGGCGCCAAGATCTGGATCTCCATCCCCGGTCTGGGCACCATCCAGCCCGGCGAGTTCGCGAAGATCATCATCGCGGTGTTCTTCTCCGGCTACCTGATGGTCAAGCGGGACGCGCTGGCCCTGGCCAGCCGCCGCTTCATGGGTCTGTACCTGCCGCGCGGCCGTGACCTCGGTCCGATCCTCGTGGTGTGGGGCGTCTCGATCCTCATCCTGGTCTTCGAGACCGACCTGGGCACCTCGCTGCTCTTCTTCGGCCTCTTCGTGATCATGCTGTACGTGGCCACCGAGCGCACCAGCTGGATCGTCTTCGGTCTGCTGATGTCGGCGGCCGGCGCGGTCGCGGTGGCCTCCTTCGAGCCGCACGTGAAGCTGCGTGTGGACGCCTGGCTGGACCCCTTCGGCTGCTACAAGACCACCGGCGCCTGCGAGCAGATCGGCCAGGCGATCATGTCGTTCGGCTCCGGCGGCACGCTCGGCACGGGGCTCGGCCAGGGCAACTCCGACCTGATCGGCTTCGCCGCCAACGCCGACTTCATCCTCTCCACCGTCGGCGAGGAGCTGGGCCTGGCCGGGATGATGGCGATCTTCCTCATCTACGGCCTGATCGTGGAGCGCGGTGTGCGCACCGCGCTCGCCGCGCGCGACCCGTTCGGCAAGCTGCTGGCCATCGGCCTCTCCGGCGCGTTCGCGCTCCAGGTGTTCGTGGTCGCCGGCGGTGTCATGGGCCTCATCCCGCTGACCGGTATGACCATGCCGTTCCTCGCGCAGGGCGGATCCTCCGTCATCGCCAACTGGGCGCTGATCGGCATCCTCATCCGCATCAGCGACACCGCCCGCCGCCCGGCGCCCGCCCCTGCCCCGTCCCCCGACGCCGAGATGACCCAGGTGGTCCGACCGTGAACAAGCCCCTGCGCCGGATCGCGATCTTCTGCGGGCTGCTGATCATGGCCCTGATGATCCGTGACAACTGGCTCCAGTACGTGCGCGCCGACGAGCTGAACACGCACAAGTACAACCGGCGCGTCCAGATCGAGCGGTTCGCCCATGAGCGCGGCAACATCATCACGGCCGACGGCCAGCCGATGACCGCGTCCAAGGAGACCCAGGGCAGCGACTTCAAGTACAAGCGGACCTGGAACAACGGCGCCCTGTGGTCGCCGGTGACCGGGTACAACTCGCAGGCCTTCGACTCCTCGCAGCTGGAGAACATCGAGGACAAGATCCTCTCGGGCAACGACGACCGGCTCTTCTTCGACCGGACGCTCTCGATGTTCACCGGCGAGAAGAAGCAGGGCGGCAACGTCGTCACCACCCTCAACAGCGCCGCCCAGAAGGCCGCCTTCGACGGGCTCGGCGACAAGAAGGGCGCGGTCGCCGCGATCGACCCGCGTACCGGCGCGATCCTGGCGCTGGCCTCGACGCCGTCGTACGACCCGTCGGTCTTCGCGGGCAACTCCAAGGCGGACGGTGAGGCCCGCCAGAAGCTGCTCCAGGACAAAGACAAGCCCATGCTGAACCGGGCGCTGCGCGAGACCTACCCGCCCGGCTCCACCTTCAAGGTGGTCACCGCCTCCGCGGCGCTGGAGAACGGGCTGTACTCCAGCATCGACGAGCCGACCCGCTCCCCGGTGCCGTACCAGCTGCCGCAGTCGACGATGCCGCTGAACAACGAGGGGACCATCCCCTGTGAGAATGCCACGCTCAAGGTGGCCCTCCAGTGGTCCTGCAACACCGTCTTCGGCAAGATCAGTGACGACCTCGGCAACGACAAGATGATCGCGGAAGCCAACAAGTTCGGCTTCAACGACGAGATCTTCACCCCCGTCCGCGCCGACGCCAGCGTCTACCCCAAGGACAACCGCCCGCAGAACGCGATGGCCGGCATCGGCCAGGCCTCCAACCGCGCCACCCCGCTCCAGATGGCCATGGTCGCCGCCGCCGTCGCCAACGACGGCAAGCTGATGAAGCCCTACATGGTCGACCAGCTCCAGTCGCCCAGCCTGGACGTCCTCACCAAGACCCAGCCGGAGAAGATGAGCCAGCCGCTGTCGGCGGCCAACGCCCAGAAGGTCCAGGCGCTGATGGAGAACGTCGTCGCCGAGGGCACCGGCAAGAAGGGCGCCATCGACGGAGTCACCGTCGGCGGCAAGACCGGCACCGCCCAGCACGGCCTCAACAACAGCGAGAAGCCGTACGCCTGGTTCATCTCGTACGCCAAGACCAGCGAGGGCTCCCCGGTCGCGGTCGCGGTGGTCGTCGAGGACGGCGAGGCCCACCGTGACGACATCTCCGGCGGCGGGCTGGCCGCCCCCATCGCCAAGGCCGTGATGCGGGCGGTGCTCAAGAAGTGATCCAAGGACGTTTCACGTGAAACGGTCCTCGTTTCACGTGAAACGTCTTTCGCGCCCTGTACCGGTCCGGTATCAGCTGACGGTCACGGACGGATCAGCCACCGGTGCCCGGTAGCGTATGCGCGAACAGCACACCGCCGGACCACACACGGGTGCGGTCGGGACTGACGGAGAGGGCTGGAACGTTATGGAAGAGCCGCGTCGCCTCGGCGGCCGGTACGAGCTGGGCCAGGTGCTCGGTCGTGGTGGCATGGCGGAGGTCTACCTCGCGCACGACACCCGGCTCGGCCGCACCGTCGCCGTGAAGACGCTGCGGGCCGACCTCGCCCGCGACCCGTCCTTCCAGGCCCGGTTCCGCCGGGAGGCCCAGTCCGCCGCCTCGCTCAACCACCCGGCGATCGTCGCGGTCTACGACACCGGCGAGGACTACGTCGACCAGGTCTCCATTCCGTACATCGTGATGGAGTACGTCGACGGGTCCACCCTGCGTGAGCTGCTGCACTCCGGGCGCAAGCTGCTGCCCGAGCGCACGCTGGAGATGACGGTCGGCATCCTCCAGGCCCTGGAGTACTCCCACCGCGCCGGCATCGTCCACCGCGACATCAAGCCGGCCAACGTCATGCTGACGCGCACCGGCCAGGTCAAGGTCATGGACTTCGGCATCGCGCGGGCCATGGGCGACTCCGGTATGACCATGACGCAGACCGCCGCCGTCATCGGCACCGCCCAGTACCTCTCCCCGGAGCAGGCCAAGGGCGAGCAGGTCGACGCCCGCTCCGACCTGTATTCCACCGGCTGCCTCCTCTACGAGCTGCTGACCGTACGGCCGCCGTTCGTCGGCGACTCGCCGGTCGCGGTCGCCTACCAGCACGTACGGGAAGAGCCGCAGCCGCCGAGCAACTTCGATCCCGAGATCACGCCCGAGATGGACGCCATCGTCCTGAAGGCGCTGGTCAAGGACCCGGACTACCGCTACCAGTCGGCGGACGAGATGCGCGCCGACATCGAGGCCTGCCTCGACGGCCAGCCGGTCGCCGCGACCTCCGCCATGGGCGCGGTCGGCTACGGCGGCTACGACGCCTACACCTCGGGCCCCCAGGACCAGCCCACGGCCGCCCTGCGCCCCGCGGACGCGGCGGGCCAGACGTCCATGCTGCCCCCGATCAGCCCGGACGACGGCTACGACGACCGCCCCGCCCGACGCCGCCAGAAGAAGTCGAACACCTCGACGATCCTGCTGGTGCTGGCCGGTGTACTGGTGCTCGTCGGCGCGATCCTGATCGGCAAGTCGGTCTTCGGCGGAAACGGCGACAGCGGCCAGGTGCCGGTGCCGCAGCTCGTCGGTGAGACCCGCAAGTCGGCCGAGACCCTGACGGCGAACGTCGGTCTCAAGCTGACCGTGGCCAAGACGGAGCCCTGCGCCGACCAGCCCAAGGACAGCATCTGCAGCCAGAACCCGACCAGCGGCAAGCTGAACAAGGGCGAGGCGGTCACGGTCGTCGTCTCCGCCGGCGCGCCCAAGGTGGAGGTCCCGGACGTCACGGAGAAGAAGAAGGACAACGCGGCCCAGCTCCTCCAGGAGAAGGGCTTCACCGTGAAGACGACCACGGTCGAGTCCGAGGCCGAAGAGGGCACGGTCGTCAGCCAGGACCCCAAGGGCGGGCAGCAGGCCGAGAAGGGCACCGAGGTCACGCTCTCGATCGCCAAGAAGAAGACGTCCAAGATCCCCGACGTCACGAACACCGACTACACCGCGGCCGTGAACCAGCTCAGCACGCTCGGCTTCACCAACGTCTCGCGCCAGGACGTCGACTCGGACAAGCCCGTCAACCAGGTCGTCGACCAGACGCCCAAGGGCAACACCAACCAGACCAAGGACGTCCAGATCGTCCTGAAGGTCTCCAAGGGGCCCCAGACGCCCGTGCCGGTCGGCGTGCCGGGCGTGGTCGGCAAGACGGTGAAGCAGGCCACCGAGATGCTCAACGCGGCCGGATTCAGCAACATCCAGTTCGCGCCGGGCAGCTCCACCGACGACAAGGCGCGGGTCATCTCGCAGACCCCGCCGGCCGCCACACCGTCCGACCCGGCCACCACCGCCATCGTCCTGACGACGTTCGGCGGGGGCGGCGGAAACCAGGGCCAGGACGGCGGGAACTTCCCGTTCGGCGGCCCCTCCGGCCGCTGACCCGGTACGCAGAAGCCCCGGCCCCCTTCACAGGGGGCCGGGGCTTTTTCGTAGGGAGGTACGGACGAACGTACGGCGGGCGGAAGGCCCTCAGCGCAGCTCCGCCGGCTTCGTGCGCTTCTCGTCGACCTTCTGGGTGCGTACCAGCTCGCCCCACACGATGTAGCGGTAGTCGGAGGTGTAGACGGGCGTGCACGTCGTCAGGGTGATGTAGTGGCCCGGCTTCTTCGCGCCGGACTCCTTCGGCACCGGCTGCAGGACGTCGACGTTGTACTTCGACGTCTCCTTGAGCTCCGCGAACGTCTTGTAGACGTACCAGGTGTCCTTCGTCTCGAAGACGATCGGATCCCCGGTCCTTATCTTGTCGATGTTGTGGAACTTGGCGCCGTGGCCGTCGCGGTGCGCGGCCAGCGTGAAGTTGCCCTTGTCGCCGCTCCCGGGCAGGACCGCCTTCAGGGGGTCCGTGTAGTAGCCCGCGACGCCGCCGTTGAGCACCTTGGTGTCGGTGCCCCGCTCCACCAGCACCTCGCCGTTCTTCATGGCGGGTACGTGGAGGAAGCCGATGCCGCCCTTGGTGTCGAGCGCCCCGGGGCCGCTGTTGGCCCAGTCGCGGCGCACGTCCTTGCTCTGCTTGGCGGCCTCACGGTCGGCTATGACGTTGGTCCACCACAGCGAGTAGACGACGAAGAGGCCGAGCACCAGCCCGGCCGTGATCAGCAGCTCGCCGAGGACGCTCACGGCCCCCGCGACGGCGCCGCGGCGGCGCGGGCGCGGCGGGACGGGGGCCTCGGTCTGCTGCTCGTCGTGCTCGGTCCTCAACTCCACGGCACCTGTCTGTCGTTCCGTCAGCCGGCGAGCGCGTCGGGCACGCCCTTGCTGCGCGGTCGTTCGTCGACCATCTTGCCCCACACGATCATTCGGTACGTACTCGTGAACTCGGGCGTACAGGTCGTCAGTGTCAGGTAGCGGCCCGGCCGAGTGAACCCCGAGCCGACCGGGACCGGCTTGAGCACCGAGACGTTCTTGGGGCTGGTCGACGGGAGCATGCCGGTGATCGCGTACGTGTAGTACGCCTGCTGGGTCTCCACGATCACCAGATCGCCCCGCTTGAGCCGGTTGATGTAGCGGAAGGGCTCGCCGTGCGTGTTGCGGTGCCCGGCGACCGCGAAGTTACCCGTCCTGTCGCCCGGCATCGCGGTCTTCAGGCTGCCCTGGCCGTAGTGGCCGACCATGCCCTTGTCGAGGACCTTGTGCTTGCTGGTGCCCTCGGCGACGGGGACGACGACGTCCAGCTTCGGGATGTGCATGATCGCGAAGCCCTCGCCGGGCTCGAAGGCGCCGGGGGCCTGCTTGCCGCTGTCCCAGCCGTGCGTGATCTTCTTCGCCTCGCTGCCCGCCTGCTGATGGGCGCGGATGTTGGTCCACCACAGCTGGTAGGTGACGAACAGGAGCATCACCACGCCGAGCGTGATGAACAGTTCGCCGATGATTCGGCTGGCCACCACGGCAGGGCTGTCCTTGCGCGCCTTGGCGGCCCGGCGCGCCTCTGCGCGGGTCGGCGGACGGCCGCTCGCCGCGGGCCCGGCGGGTGCGGACGCGGCCGGGGCGGAGGCCCGGTGTCCGCGCGCCTTGGCGGCCCGGCGCCGCTCGGCGCGCCCGCCGGTGGGGGGCGCGGGCGCGTCGGCTATCCGTTTGAGCGCCATGGTGGAGTCGTCGAAGGGGACGTCCTCGGGCAGGGGCTGGGCGGCGGGCTCCGCGTACCACTCCTGGGCCGGGGCGGCCGGGGTGGCCGCCGGCTCCTCCGCGCGTACGCGCGCGTAGGCATCGTTCGGCCCCTGCGCCTGAGCCTGCCCCTGGCCGGTGCCCTGGCCCTGGTCCTGCGGGGTGCTGTCCGCCCGGAACCAAGGCGACCCGTGACCACCCGCCGGGTTGGGGCCTCCCCTGTTCGAGCGGAGCCGAGAACTTGGGGAAGGGTCCGTCAGCGGGTCGTACTCGTGCTCGGGCCGGACGGCCGTCACGCCGCGGCCTTGCCCACCACCGGTGCCAGGCCTGCCGACCGCTCGACGGCTCCCGCGTCCCCGCACCGCACCAGCCAGTTGGCGAGCATCAGATGGCCGTGTTCGGTCAGGACCGACTCGGGGTGGAACTGGACGCCCTCCACCGGAAGTTCCCGGTGGCGCAGCCCCATGATGATCCCGTCGGCCGTCCGGGCGGTGACCTCCAGCTCGGCGGGGAGCGTCGAGGGCTCGGCGGCCAGCGAGTGGTACCGGGTCGCGGTGAACGGCGACGGCAGCCCCTGGAAGACACCGACGCCCTCGTGCAGGACCGGCGAGGTCTTGCCGTGCAGCAGCTCGGGCGCCCGGTCGACCACACCCCCGTACGCGACCATCATCGACTGCATGCCGAGACAGACGCCGAAGACCGGCACCCCGGTCCGCGCGCAGTGGCGCACCATGTCGACGCAGACACCGGCCTGCTCGGGCGCTCCGGGGCCCGGCGAGAGCAGTACGCCGTCGAAGCCGTCCTGGGCGTGTGCCAGGGACACCTCGTCGTTGCGTACCACCTCGCACTCGGCGCCCAGCTGGTACAGGTACTGGACCAGGTTGAAGACAAAGCTGTCGTAGTTGTCCACGACGAGAACGCGTGCGCTCATCGGGTCGCTCCCCTGCCCTGGTCGACGGTGACATCGTTGAACGGCAGCAGCGGCTCCGCCCACGGGAAGACGTACTGGAAGAGCACATAGACAATCGCCAGTACCAGTACGAGCGAAGTGAACGCCCGTACCCACGCGTTGCCCGGCAGATGCCGCCAGATCCAGCCGTACATGCGGTCCGCTGTCCCTTCCGACGATCGTTACCGCACCAGACTAAGGGGCGGCGCCGTGGGCAGGGGCTCAGCCGGTCAAAGCTTGGGGCTTGCCCTGCGCCGCCGGTCGGGTGGAGTCGAGGTGGGCCCAGGCGATCAGCCGGTGGCTGCTGCCCCATTCCGGGTCGCAGGTGGTGAGGGTCAGATAGCGGCCGGGGGAGCGGAACGGCGACTCGGCGGGGACCGGGTCGATGACCCCGACATCGCTCGGCACGGTCCGGTAGGGCCTGGTGTCGACGCGGTAGGTGAACCAGGTCGTCCCGTCGGTGAGGACCACCGCGTCGCCTGGCCGCAGCTCGGGGAAGTCCTTGAACGGGTCGCCGTAGGTGCGCCGGTGCCCGGCCACCGAGAAGTTGCCCGGCTGCCCGAGCCGGGTGGTGGTGGCGTAGTGCCCGAGGCCCTTCTGGAGGTCCTTGACGCCGGTCCCCTCCAGCACGGGCTTGTGCCAGTCCTTCCCCAGCCTGGGGATGTACATGACCGCGAAGGACTTTCCCTCGGTGTACGGGGCGGGGGCGCGTGCCCACTGGTGGCGCAGGTCGGAGATCTGGCGGTCGGCGGCGCTGTCCGCCTTCACCCCGGTCCAGTACAGGAGGTAGGCGACGAAGAGGACGATCAGGGTGCCGACCGTGAGGCACAGTTCGCTGAGCGTCCTGACGACCAGCCGCACCGAGACCACAGCCACCGGGCCGCCCCCTCCCGCGCTATCCCACCGGCTTCGCGTAGTGGAGATCCACTGTGCCCGAGTAGCCGGGCAGAGTCATCGCCTTGTGCTCGTCGACTTTCCAGCCGAGCCCGTAGGCCTTCACATACAGCTGGTAGTTCTGGATCGCCGGGGAGTCGGTGAGCGCCTGGCGCAGCTTCCCCAGGTCGCCGACGGCGGTGACCTTGTACGGGGGCGAGTAGACGCGGCCCTGGAGGATCAGGGTGTTGCCGACGCAGCGCACGGCGCTGGTGGAGATGAGCCGCTGGTCCATGACCTGGATGCCCCGGGCGCCGCCCTGCCACAGCGCGTTGACCACGGCCTGGAGGTCCTGCTGGTGGATGACCAGGTCGTTGGGCTGGGGGGCGGGGTAGCCGGG
>NZ_JBJHPC010000202.1:0-11470 GCF_045257485.1 Streptomyces sp. YS-3
GGGCGGGACCGGGCACGCCCGCGCGGACCGGTCCTGGCATTCGCCGGGGTATGTGATCGTCCTGGTGGGCGCCGAGTTAGGAGCGCGTCCTAGTGGGCTGGGTCTGTCCGGGCCGGCTGCCGGGCGCTGTCCTGGTCTGCTGTCGGCCGTGCCGTGCCGGGGCGTCCGGTATGCCGTCGATCGTGTCGCCGCGTCCGGTCTGCCAGCCGCCCACCACGGCGCTCGGTCTGCCGTCCGCCGTGCCGCCACATGCCGTACAGCGGGCGGCCGAACGTCGTCCCGGAAGCCCGGAAGGAGGGCCCGGATGCTGTCCGCATGGGCCGGATCCCTGGTGCCCGTCTTCAGTGACACGACCGTGAGCGGTGCCGAGCACCTGAGCCGGGCCGCCACCAGCGGGTGTGTCCTCGCGGCCAACCACACCTCGTTCTTCGACCCGGTGCTGCTGATCGGCACCCTGCACCGGCTCGGTCTGCGGCCCGCCGTGCTGGCGACTGCCGGATTGTGGCGGGTGCCTCTGCTGTCCCGGGCTCTCACCCGGGAGGGATACGTGCCGGTGTACCGGGGGAGCCGCCGCGCCGGGGACGCCCTGCGGCACGCCGCCGAGGCGCTCGCCGGGGGACGCAGCGTGCTCATCTACCCCGAAGGGGGTCTGCCCCGTCACCGCACCTCCCACGACCGGCCGCCCGCCCGTCTGAAGACCGGTGTCGTCCGGCTCGCGCTGTCGATGGGCGCGCCCGTGATCCCCATCGGGCACGCGGGCGCCCGCCGGGTCGCCTCCGGAAGCCGGGCCAAGCAGCTGGCAGGCTGGGTCACCGCGCCGGTACGCCGGCCGCGCGTCCACGTACACATCGGGCCGGCGCTTCGTCTCGACGCCTCGGACCGGCCGCTGGACGCCCTGGAGGTCGCACTGGGCGTCACCTGGTCCCGCGCGGTGCACGGCCTCCGGGGCGGGCGGCCGTGCGAGGACCCGGTCCCCGATGACCAGCGCTGATGACGGGGTACCACCGTTCGCTCATACGGGTGGTACGGCTCCCTTCGTCTGGGCCGAACGAGTTGCGGTGTCCCTGAAGCCCCCCGCCCGGCCCGAACAATCACCCTTATGCATCTCGTGACAGCACAAGGTCCCGCGCGGCGCGCCCCCGTGGCCGTCACCGGGCTGGGACTGGTCACCCCGGCGGGCATCGGCCGGGACGCGGCGTGGGCGGGCCTCACGGCCGGGCTGTCCACGGCCACCGACGACCCCGCCCTGAGCGGGTTGCCCGTGGCCTTCTCCTGCCAGGTGCCCGGTCTCGACGTGGCCGGTCTGCTCGGGCACCGACGCGCCCGGCGCCTCGACCGCTTCACGATCTTCGCGCTGCTCGCCGCCCGGGAGGCCGTCTGCGACGCGGGCCTGGCCCCCGACGGCTGGGACGGCGCCCGTATCGGCGTGGTGATGGGTGTCGGCACCGGGTCCATACAGGGCTGGCAGGCCGAGTTCGACCGGCTCGCTGCCCACCTGCCCGAACGTGTCTCACCCCTGGCCCTGCCGCGCAGCGTGCCGAACATGGCCGCCGCCGAGATCGCCCTCGATCTCGGGGCGCAGGGCCCCAACCTTGTCGTCAGCGCCGCCTGCGCCTCCGGGACCAGCGCGATCGGACTGGCACGCGACTGGCTGCTGTCCGGCAGCTGCGACGTGGTCCTGGCCGGCGGCAGCGAGTCGGCGCGGCAGCCGATGACCGCCGCCTGCTTCGCCCAGATGCGCGCTCTGTCGCGGCGCGCCGACAGCCCCGCGACCGCCTCACGCCCGTTCGACCGGAACCGCGACGGCTTCGTCCTCGGTGAGGGAGCCGCCGTGCTCGTCCTGGAACGCGTCGAGGACGCCCGGGCACGGCGTGCGCACCCCCAAGCCCTGCTCGCCGGTTACGGCGCCTCCTGCGACGCCCACCACTTCACCGCCCCGCAGCCCGACGGCGACGGCGCCGCGCGTGCTCTGCGCGCCGCCCTCTCGGACGCGGGCCTCGCCCCGGAAGACATCGACCACGTCAACGCGCACGGCACCGCCACCCCGCAGGGAGACGCGGCCGAGCACAACGCGCTGCACCAGGTCTTCCGTCGGCCTCCGCCCGTCACCGCCGTCAAGGGCGCCATCGGACACGCCATCGGTGGCGCGGGTGCCATCGAAGCGGCCTGCACCGTGCTCACCCTGCGGCACCAGCTGATCCCGCCCACCGCCAACCTCGACACCCTCGATCCCACCCTGGACCTGGATGTGGTCGCCAAGGTGCCCCGGCCGCAGCGGATGGGAGCCGCCGTCAGCAACTCCTTCGGTTTCGGCGGCCAGAACGCCGTACTCGCCTTCACAGCCACCCACTGACGGCCCCTCTTCCCTCCTCCCTTTTCCGGGTCGGCGGTCCCGTCGCCGGCGACGGTCCAGCGGGACACGGGTGTATCCGTCGAGACGGCAGCCGGCGGCTGAACGCCGTCGGCTGCCGTGGGCCGGTTCCACAGGCCGGTGCTGACCGGTGACCTACTCGGTGTGCAGGGCCGAGGCGATGGTCATCCGGGCGGCCGACCTGGCCGGGACCAGGGCACCGAGGACGGCGATCGCCACCCCCGCCAGCAGCATCGCGGCCAGTTGCGGCGCGTGCCACACGTCCTTCATGTACTCGGGGAAGTCGACCACCCCGACGTTGTCCACGACGAGGCGGTGCGCCACCATCCCGAGCGGGATGCCGAGCAGTCCGCCGACCGTGCCGAGACCGGCGACCGACGTCACCGTCATCACCACCACCTGCCGGGGGGTCATCCCGATCGACTTCAGCATCCCCAGGTCCCGGCGCCGTTCACGGGTGTTCAGCAGGACGGTGTTGAAGACACCGAGCGAGGCGACGAGGGTCAGCAGCGCGGTGAACACCGTGGAGAAGGTGATGACGGTGGCGGTGCCGGCGTTGCGGAATTCCAGCACCGACGCGCGCAGGCCCGGGTCGAGCGCTTCGACCGCTCCGGCGTAAGCGCGCGCGTCTGCGCCGGGGGCGAGCCGTACCGTGTACTCGGTGGCGTGGGCGTCCGGGGCCAGCTGCGCCAAGCTCTCCCAAGTGGCCTCCAGCGCGCGGGCGTTACCTTCGGCGAGCTGACCCACGACGGTCGCGGTGATCTTCCTGCCGTTCAGCTCCAGCGTCACCCGGTCACCGAGCTTCAGCCCACGCTGGGTCAGGAAAGCCGGCCCGGCCACGATCTCGCCCGCCGCGGACGGCGCCCGCCCCCTGACGATGGTGTGCTCGTACGAGGACGCGTCCCCGCGGAAGAAGTCGGCGAAGACGGGCAGGGTCTGCCCGGTCATGTTCACCTGGGACAGTGCGCGGGCCCGTACCCCCTCAGCGCCCGGCAGCGACCGCAGCCGTTCCTCGATCTGCGGGTCATCGAGCCGGGGCGGGGTCCGGCCGTCGCCCGGCCCCCCGGTCGTCACGTGGATCCTGGCGCCTCCGTCCTCCCGCCCGACATTGCCGTACGCCACCATGGTGCTGGTCAGTCCGGTCGACAGGGTCACCGTGGTGACCCCGAGGACGATGGCCGCCATGGTCAGCAGGGTGCGGCCGGGCCGCGCGAACGGCTGGCCCAGGCCCAGACTGACCGGGCGCGGCAGCCGGGTGGCGCCGAGCATCCGCTGGACGCGCAGCCCGCGCCCGGTCCTCGGCGCATCGCCCGCGCTGATCGCCCGTGCGGCGGGCAGCCGGTGGGCCCGCAGGGCGGGGACCAGCGCGGCCAGCAGGACGAGGGCGGGCATGCCCACGAGGCAGGCCACGGACACCCACGGGCTGATGTCGCCGACCGAGGCCCGGCCCACGTCGATGCCGGTGAACGCGACCTTCAGGATCGGTCCGGCCAGGGCGTTTCCCAGCAGGGTGCCCAGCACACAGCCCACCACCGCCGGTACCGAGAGCATCGTCAGGTAGACGGCGACGACCTGGTTCGGGGTGAAGCCCAGAGCCTTGAGCACCCCGATGTGCCGGTACCCGGAGACGACCGCCCCGCTGACCACATTGCCGACGATCAGGGTGGAGACCAGCAGGCCGAGCACGCCGAAGAGCGTGATGAACGGGAGGTAGGAGTCGGCCAGCGCGGAGAAGGCCTGCTTGAGGGTGAGGTAGGTCTGCGCACCGGTCAGCGATTCCCTGGGCAGTCCCGTGGTGGCCCGTGCGAGGGCGGTGCTCAGTTGAGCCTCCGTGGAGGACTCCGTGAAGCGGTACAGCATCTGGGCGGAGTTCGGGTGCAGTGCGGCCATCTGCTCGGGCGAGACCCAGGCGCTCGCCGACTTGCTCATACTGGCGGCGAATCCGACGACGGTCAGCGGCGCTTTGCCGGGGATCTCCAGCTTGGTGCCGAGAAGCGCGGTGCCGGGGGAGCCCTGGACCGACCAGTTGACGACGATCTCGCCGGGCGCGGTCGCCCAGTGGCCCTCCAGGAGCTCGATGCGGTCCACGGGGCCCGCCGGGTCGGCGCGGCCCACCACGGTGAGGGTGCCGCCCGCCATCCAGAGCCAGCCCTTGGGAATGTCGACGACGGCCTGCCCGAACGGTCCGGCCGCAGCCGCGACCCCGGGCTGCCGGGCGGTGCGCGCCAACTGTTCCCGCGAGACCTTGGTGGTGTCGAACGTCGCCACCGTATGGGCGCCGCGCTGCGCGGCGTAGGCCTTGTCGAAGGGGCCCGAGGCAGCGTTCAGCAGAGCGAGCGCGAGCAGAACGGTCGTGGTGGAGCAGAGCACGACGAGCCCGATGACGAAGGTCTGGAGCCGGCGGCGCTTCACGGCCGCGCGCGAGGCTCTCCATACGGCGCTCACGCGGTCGCCTCCAGTGCGCTCTCGCGGGCGACCCGGCCGTCGGCGACTTCGATCAGCCGGCTGGCGCAGCGTGTGGCGAGCTTGGGGTCGTGGGTGACGATCAGCAGGGTCTGGCCGATCTGGTTGAGGTCGATCAGCAGGTCCATCACCTGCTCGCCCGACCGGCTGTCGAGGGCGCCGGTGGGCTCGTCGGCGAGCAGCAGCGCCGGTCGGTTCATCAACGCCCGTGCGACGGCGACGCGTTGGCGCTCGCCTCCGCTGAGCGTGGCCGGGTAGTTGTTCCGGCGCTCGGCGACACCGAGTTCGTCCAGAAGCTCCAGGGCGCGGCGACGCGCCTGCCGGGCCGGGGTGCCGGTCAGTTGCGCGGCCAGCGCCACGTTGTCCAGGACGGGCAGGTCGTCGATGAGGTTGAAGAACTGGAAGATCATGCCGACGTTGCGCCGCCGGAACAGCGCCAGTCCGGTCTCGTTCAGTTTCCCGAGGTCATGACCGTGCACCTCGACGGTGCCCGCGGTCGGCCGGTCCAGACCGGCCACCATGTTGAGCAGGGTGGACTTGCCGCAGCCCGAGGGGCCCATCACGGCGACCGCGTCGCCCGCCCGGATCTCCAGCGAAAGGCCGTCCAGGGCCTTCGCGTCGCCGTACTCCTTGTGCACGCTGTCCAGCCGCACCACCACGTGCCGGGCACTGTCATGATCAGTTGTCATGGCTCGAACTTAAGCCGGGGCCGGTGACGGGGCGTCACCCCCCGGATGTATCCGTACGGGCAGGTCATCCTGGGGATGTACGCGGATGCATACGGGGGCTGATGTGGGCGCGCCTCGTACACCTGCGAAGATGATCCGGTGTGGGGATCCGGGACGGTCTGGCTGGTCATCGCCCTGGCGGCGGCTGTCGGCGCCGCCGGGTGTCTGTGCGTGGCCGTGGTCCGGGCGCGGCGGCTGCACCGGACGGCCATCGAGGAGCGCGGCTGGCTGCTGGAGCGGGAACGCGAGAGCGCGGCGCGGATCGCGGTCGACGCCGAGCGGGCCAGGATCGCCACCGAGCTCCACGACATCGTCAGCCACAACGTCAGCCTCATGGTGGTCCAGGCCGGGGCCGCCCGCGAAGTGCTGGCCACGATGCCGGACGAGGCCGCGGCGGCGATGAGTGCCGTGGAGACCGCCGGACGGAACACGATGACCGAGCTGCGGCACCTGCTCGGCCTGCTCGCACCCGCGCAGAACGGCGACGACGAGCCCTACGGTATGGACCTCTCACCGCAGCCGAGCCTGAGCCGGCTCGGCCCGCTGATCGACCGGATCGCCTTTGCGGGCCTGCCCGTGGAGATGCGCGTCTCGGGTGAGCCGCGCCCGCTGCCGACCGGGATCGACGTCACCGCCTACCGGATCATCCAGGAGGCCCTGACCAATGCCCTCAAACACGGCGACGGAGCGAAAGCCGAGGTGACGGTGCGATACGCCGACCACTACCTGCGGGTCGAGGTGCTGAACAGCGGACCGAGCGTCCTGACGGGCAGCCGGCCCGCGCGGAAGGAAACGTCCCCGGACAGGGCGGACGGCGCAGGACGCGGCCTGCTCGGCCTGCGCGAGCGGGTCGCCGTCTACGGCGGCGACCTGGACGCCCGCCGCCGCCTCGGCGGTGGCTACCGCGTCCGCGCCCGGATCCCGCTGGACCGGCCATGACGACGCACACCGCGCCCGCCCCGCGCGTCGTGATCGCCGACGACCAGGAACTGGTCCGCACCGGCTTCCGCCTCATCCTGAACGCCCGCGGCATCGACGTGGTGGGCGAGGCCGGCGACGGAGCCGAGGCCGTTGCCGCTGTGCGCAGGCTGCGGCCCGACGTCGTACTGATGGACATCCGGATGCCCGCCATGGACGGCCTGGAAGCCGCCCGCCGCATCCTCGCGCAGGTCCCGGACTGCCGGGTGATCATGCTGACCACCTTCGACCTCGACCACTACGTCTACGCCGCCCTGGCCGCCGGAGCCAGCGGGTTCCTGCTCAAGGACGTCACTCCCGCGCATCTGGCCGCCGCCGTACGCCTGGTCGACACCGGCGACGCGCTGCTCGCACCCTCGATCACCCGCCGCCTGGTGGAGCGCTTCGCCCCCAGCGCCCCCACACCCGGTTCGAGCCTGGCAACTCCGGCCGTCCACCGAGACCTGGCCGCGCTGACGCCGCGCGAGCGCGAGGTACTGACGCTCATGGGGCGGGGCCTGTCCAATGCCGAGCTGGCACGGGAACTGACGCTCAGTGAGGCGACGGTGAAGACCCACGTGGCCCGGATCTTCGCAAAGCTGACCCTGCGCGACCGGGCGCAGGCCGTCGTCCTCGCCTACGAGACAGGACTCGTCTCACCGGGCGGGTCCGCCGAGAGCGCGGACCCCTGCCGGTAGCCGGGCTGGGGGCTGGTGTCCCCGTCGGTGTGTGCCTCGGCGTCGGCCGCCTGCGCGATCTGACTGCTAGTCAATAGCTTCACCTATGTACGGGACAGCTTCCAGGGCGAGGCGCCAATAGCCATGTGGTGCGGTTGCAAGCGGCCGGATCGGCCACATAGCTACCCCTCGCTCTCGCAGAGGGCCGCGGTGGCGGCGTCCGGCTGACGCACCGGACGCCGCCGCGGGCATCAGGCCGACGGGGTGACCGCCGGGCCGAAGTGCCGGGCGAAGAACCGGACAGCACTGTCGGCCTCGAACCGCGGCAGGTCCTTGTGCTTGCCGGAGTTCACGTGCAACGACTTCTCCTTCGAGGCGAAGGCGTCGAACAGTGCGAGGCCCTTCTCGCGAGAGATGTGCTCGTCATCCCACTGCAGATCGAACTCGATCGGGATGCTGATCTGCTTCGCCTTCTCGGCCAGGGCATCGGGCCAGTGCTGGCCGAAGACCGCGGCTGTGATCCGGGGTTCGATCGCCACCAGCGGTATGCCGATCGCGGTGCCCATGTTGATGCCCCAGTAACCGACCGGCCCGTCGGCGCCGATCTCCGGAAGTTGTTGAAGAGCGTCCAGGGTCATCTGGTACTCGGGGACGGCGAGTTCGGCCAGATGCTCGTTGTAGCGGACGACGATCGGGCCTTCGGGTTCTCCCGCCGCCCTCGCCCGGAACAGCTCGGCGATCTCCGCCTCGTCGTGCGCCGTGCGCGGCCGGTCGCCGTGACCGGGCGCGTCGATGACCGCGACGTGGAAGCCGCAGCCGGTGACCAGGAGCCGGGCCCGGCCGGCCATCGCCGGGTGCTTCTTGTGGCTGCCGCCGCCGTGGCCCATGAGGATCAGAGGCGCGCGATCGGTTGCGCCGGAGGCGGGGGACCAGAGGACGCCGGGGACGTCCCCGACGGTGAAGTCGCGCTCGACGACGCCGTTCGACGAGGACTCGGCAGTGAAATTGAAGGAGTACATAGGTGTTGCCTTTCGGGAGTGCCTTGGTCTGCGGCGCTCCCGGCGGCGCCTACGTCAGTCGCCGGCCGTGACGGGAAGGGGGAGCACCCACGTCGATACAGCGTTCATGGGTCTCACCTCCTCGGGCGGTGTCACGGGCGAGTGAAAGCTAGCAGATTGGTACGGATCCGGCTACGCGAATTCGCGCATGCCGCCCAGTTGCAGGCAGCGATGGCGGCGGGACAGGCCGACCTCGCCCTCGGACCCTCCCCGGCAGGCTGGGAGGGTCCGGTCCGCGACCTGGGCATCGAGGAGTTCGTCATCGTGCTGCCCGCTGACGATCCGCTCGCAGTGATGGCCCGGCAGACCTCTGCCGCCCCCCTGCGGTTACACGGCGTTCTGGTGCGAAGTGACGTGCATGGTGTCGAGCAGCCGCAGGGCGCGGGCGCTCGGGCTGTCCGGTTCGGCCTGGTAGATGACCAGTTGCTGGCCCGGAGCGGCGCGTACCTCGAAGGTCTGATAGGTGAGCGTCACAGGACCGACGTCGGGGTGGAGGAGGTGCTTGGCATCCTGGGACTTGCCACGCACGGCGTGGGTGTTCCACAAGCGGGTGAAGTCCGCGCTGGACTCGGTGAGGGTGTGGACGAGTTCCCGCAGCCTGGGGTTGTCCGGGTCGAGGCCTGCCGCCTGACGGAGGTGGCTCACGATGGCCTCCGCTGTGTGATTCCACCGGGTGTAGAACTGTCGGCCTGCCGGGTCGAGGAAGGCCATGCGAGCCAGATTGTCCGCCTTCTCGAAGGGGGAATGCAGGGCCTCGGCCAGAGTGTTGGCCGCCAGGACGTCCAAGGTCCGGTCGATGACGAACGCCGGGGTGCCCGGATAGCCGTCGATCAGCTGGCGCAGGGCGGGACTGACCCGGTCCGTGGTGTGGACGAGGTGGTTGCTCGGCGTTGTCCCGGCCAACTGGTGCAGGTGCGCGTAGGCGTCGGGATCCAGTCGCAGGGCGCGGCCGAGTGCGTCGAGTACCTGGGCCGAAGGGCGGCGTTCGCGCCCCTGTTCCAGACGGGTGTAGTAATCCGCGTTCACCCCGGCCAGGACGGCGACTTCTTCTCGACGCAGTCCGGCGACTCTACGCACTCCGTAGCTCGCCATACCGACGTCCTGCGGACACAGGGCCGCCCTGCGTGCGCGCAGGAACTCTCCCAGGTGGTTGTCGGTCATGTCCTCAGGTTAGGCCGCGGGGGTGTGTGTTGCCTGGGTGTACCGCACCCAGGCAACACACGCCCTGGTCGGCGGTCTCCGGCCCGTCAAGACTCGGTCGGGCGGCGCGGTTCCGCGCCCATGGACGAAGGGAGCCTTCATGACAGGGAAGACGGAGGAGGGCCATGCCGACGTGGTCGGCATGTGGGTGACCGCAGACGGTCACATCCGCCAGGAGTTGCGGGCGGACGGACGGTATGACGAGGCCCGCGGCGGTCGCCGCAGCGCGTACACCGGGCTCTACACGGTGACCGGCAGCCATATCGACTACGTCGACGACTCCGGGTTCACCGCGACGGGCGACATCCGCGACGAGGTGCTCTACCACGAGCACCTCGTCCTCTATCGAGAGGAACAGCAGGCATGACGGACACAACCAAGGTCGTAGCGGTCACCGGAGCGAGCAGCGGGATCGGCATGGCGACTGCCCGCCGACTGGCCGCCGACGGCCACCGCCTGCTCCTGGGAGCGCGACGCACCGATCGTCTCGAAGCGCTGACCCAAGAGATCACCACGGCAGGCGGCACTGCCGCCTTCCAACGGCTGGACGTCACCGATGCCGACGACGTCCGCGCCTTCGTATCCGCCGCCCGTGAGTCCTACGGCCGAGTGGACGTGATGGTCAACAACGCCGGAGTGATGCCCCTCTCGCCACTGGAAGCACTGAAGACCGACGAGTGGGACCGGATGATCGACGTCAACGTGCGGGGAGTCCTGCACGGTATCGCCGCGGCCCTGCCCCTGATGCACGCTCAGGGGAGCGGGCACTTCGTGAACATCGCCTCCGTCGGGGCGTACGAGGTGTCTCCCACCGCAGCCGTCTACTGCGCAACCAAATACGCCGTCCGGGCGATCTCCGAAGGACTGCGTCAGGAGTCCTCCGGCACCATCCGGGTCACGCTCGTCTCCCCGGGCGTGACCGAGTCCGAACTCGCCGACACCATCTCCGACCCTGCCGCCAGGAAAGCCATGAAGACCTACCGCGCCGTAGCACTGCCCGCTTCCGCCATCGCGGAGGCCATTGCCTACGCCGTTTCCCAGCCCTCCGACGTCGACGTCAACGAAATCGTCGTCCGTCCCGCCGCAAGCGCCCAATGACCCTCCCGGAAGGAGCGACATGACACACACTGCCGCCGACCATGACGGTCTGGCCCGCAGACTGCGGGTCCTGGAGGACAAGGAGGCTCTGCGCGCCCTCCWCMYYCGGGGGTGGAGGGCGCTGGACCGCAAGGACTGGCAGACCTGGATCGGCTGCTGGGCCAAGGACGCGGTGCTGGAGTTCGGGCGGTGGGAGAAAATCCACGGAAGGGCGGCAGTCCGGGAGAAGGTGGAAGCGGCGGAATCGCCTTACGCGAGCATGCAGCATCACATCCTCAACATGCACTTCGACGTAGAGGGCGACCGGGCAACTGGCATTGGCTACATGTGGTTCGTCGCCGTCACCGCACCCTCGAGAGCCTCCTCTCCGTACTCCATGGGCGGCCCCTATCAGTGGGAGTTCCGTCGGGGCCCGGACGGCTGGCTCTTGGTCCGCCAAAGCCTCGGCGTCTGGTGGACCGACGGAGAGGACACCCTGAAGGTCTTCGGGTAGACGTGGTTCGTCGGATGTCGCGGATGCCGTTGCGGGTTTCGTCACCCTGAGCCGTGGGACACCGTGGGTGCGCCAGTGTTCACGCGACACGCGACACGCGGCTTGCCGAGCCGCACCGGAACGGATCGTGACGTAGGAAGGATCTTGCTGGTTATTCGGAGCTCCCGAGGGACATGCCATGGCAACGAAAGCACCCATGCGTCTGATTGCGTGGCTCGCGGTCCTCGCGGGGTTGTGTCTGCTTACCAGCCTCGTCCTGGTGCTCTTCGTCTGGGGCCGACCGGAGCAGTCTGGCCTCCCCGAGCCGGAGGACTCCATCTCTGAAACAGCCACGGTTGCTCCTACGGACACCAGCGGCGGGGACAGCGGCGGGGCGGGTACCAGCGGTGGAACGGGTACCAGTGGGGCAGCGGACAGCAGTGGGG
>NZ_JBJHPC010000203.1:0-11423 GCF_045257485.1 Streptomyces sp. YS-3
GGGCGCACGGCTCCCTTTCTGGCGAGGGCGTTCGGCGGCTGACGGCCCGCTGTCGGACCCGGAGCGCGATCAGTAGCAGATCCGGTCCGGACGACAAGCTGACAGCCCGTCAATTCCTGGCGCTGGAGCGGCTTCGATGGTGGGGGGGTGCGAGGAGGAACGAGGGTGACGTCATACCCGGGTGAACTTGAGAGTAAGTCCGCTTTTCTGGGCCGAACAGCCGCTCCAGCGCCAGGAATTGACGGGCTGTCAGCTTGTCGTCCGGACCGGATCTGCTACTGATCGCGCTCCGGGTCCGACAGCGGGCCGTCAGCCGCCGAACGCCCTCGCCAGAAAGGGAGCCGTGCGCCCCGCCCCCGCCGAGGCGACCTCGCGCGGCGGGCCCGCCGCCACGATCCTGCCACCCGCGTCGCCCCCGCCGGGCCCGAGGTCGACCACCCAGTCCGCGCCCGCCACCACCGTCATGTCGTGCTCGACCACCACCACCGAGTGGCCCGCGTCGACCAGTCCGTGCAACTGGCGCAGCAGCACCTCGACATCGGCGGGATGCAGCCCGGTGGTGGGCTCGTCCAGCAGATAGAGCGTGTGCTCCCGCCTTCCGCGCTGAAGCTCGGAGGCCAGCTTGATGCGCTGGGCCTCGCCGCCGGAGAGCTCGGTGGCGGGCTGTCCCAGGCGCAGATAGCCCAGGCCCACGTCGAGCAGCGCGCGCAGACTCCGGGCGGCGGGCGGGGTGTCCGCGAAGAACTCCGCCGCCGCCTCCACCGTCAGATCCAGCACCTGCGCGATGGTGAGCCCCCGGTGGGTGACCTCCAGCGTCTCCGGGTTGTACCGGGCGCCGTGGCAGTCCGGGCAGGGGGCGTACGTACTCGGCAGGAACAGGAGCTCCACCGAGACGAACCCCTCGCCCTGGCAGGTCTCGCAGCGCCCGCCGGGCACATTGAAGGAGAACCGGCCCGCCCTGTAGCCGCGCGCCCGTGCCTGCCCGGTGGCCGTGAAGAGCCTGCGGACGACGTCGAAGAGGCCGGTGTACGTGGCGAGGTTGGACCGGGGGGTGCGGCCGATCGGCTGCTGATCGACCGTCACCAGGCGTCCCACGCCCGGCAGTTCCTCGGTCACCGCGCCCACCAGTGTGGACTTGCCCGATCCCGATACGCCCGTCACCGCCGTGAACACACCGAGCGGCAGCTCCGCCGTCAGGCCCCGCAGATTGTGCCGGGTCACCGGCCCGACCTTGAGCCACCCGGACGGCTCGCGCACCGCGCGGACCGGCGCGGGCACGGTGTCGAAGAGGAAGCGCCGGGTCTGCGACTCGGCGACCTCCGCAAGCGCCTGCGGCGGCCCGCTGTGCAGCACCCGGCCGCCGTGCTCACCGGCGTACGGGCCCACGTCCACCAGCCAGTCGGCGTGCCGCATCACATCGAGGTGGTGCTCGACGACGAACACCGAGTTCCCGGCCGCCTTCAGCCGGTCCAGGACCGTGAGCAGCGCCTCGGTGTCGGCCGGGTGCAGCCCCGCCGACGGCTCGTCCAGCACGTACACCACCCCGAAGAGCCCCGACCGCAGCTGGGTGGCGAGCCGCAGCCGCTGCAACTCACCGGCGGAGAGGGTGGGAGCGGTCCGGTCCAGGCTGAGGTAGCCGAGGCCGAGCTCGACGACGGGGCCGATCCGGCCGAGCAGGTCGGTGGTCAGCACCTCGGCCGTGGGGCCGGCGTCGGCCGAGCGCAGCAGCTCGGCGAGCGAGTCGAGGGGGAGGGCGGCGAGCTCCGCGACGGTGCGTCCGGCGAAGGTGACCGCGAGGGACTCCGGCCGCAGCCGGCTGCCGCCGCAGACCGGGCAGTCGGCGGCGGTCAGGAAGCGCTCGGCCTTGGCGCGCAGGGCCGTGCTCCGGCTCCCCGCGAACGTCTTCATCACATAGCGGTGGGCGCTCATGTACGTGCCCTGGTACGGGCGCTGGATGCGGTTCGCCTCGCGCACCGGATGCACGGTGACCACCGGCTGCTCGTCCGTGAACAGGATCCAGTGGCGGTCCTCGGCGGTCAGCTCGCGCCAGGGCCGGTCGACGTCGTATCCCAGGGCGTCCAGGACGTCGCGCAGGTTCTTGCCCTGCCAGGCGCCCGGCCAGGCCGCGATCGCGCCCTCGCGGATGGACAGGGAGGGGTCGGGGACGAGCAGGTCCTCGCTGGTGCGGTGGACCCGGCCCAGGCCCTGGCACTCGGGGCAGGCGCCGGCCGCCGTGTTGGGCGAGAAGGCGTCCGAGTCCAGGCGCGCGGCGCCCGCCGGGTAGGTGCCCGCCCGGGAGAACAGCATCCGCAGCGAGTTGGAGAGCGTGGTGACCGTGCCCACCGAGGAGCGCGAGGTCGGTGACGAGCGCCGCTGCTCCAGCGAGACGGCGGGCGGCAGCCCCGAGATCTCCGCGACCTTCGGCGCGCCGACCTGGTGGATCAGGCGCCGGGCGTAGGGCGCCACCGACTCGAAGTAGCGCCGCTGGGCCTCGGCGTAGATCGTCCCGAAGGCGAGCGAGGACTTCCCCGACCCGGAGACCCCGGTGAACACCGCCAGCGCGTCCCGGGGAACGGCCACGTCGACCCCGCGCAGATTGTGCTCGCGGGCGCCGGTGACCCGGACGAAGGGGTCGTGGTTCGGGCCGGTCGGGTCCGTGGCGGGTCGCGCGGGGCTCGGCATGACCGAAATTCTAGGCGGACGCGCTGGTCAGGCCGGTGAGCCGGGCCAGTCGGCGGTAGGAGTCCAGCAGGGCCGCGCGGTCGTACGTGCTTGTGGTGACCAGGTACTCGTCGGCCGCGCTGCGCGTCAGCAGCTTCTCCAGGGCGCTCTCGACCTCGTCCTCGGTGCCGTGGATCTGGCCGCTCAGGGCCTCCTCGAAGAGGGTGCGCTCGCGCGCGGTCATCGCCAGCGCCTCGATCTCCTCGGCGGGGGAGAGCGGCGGGAACGCGCCCCGGGTGCGCGAGTACGCCGTGGACCACGCCTCGGAGAGCAGGACGCGGCGGGCCTCCTCGGTGGTGCCCGCCACCGCGACCGTCCCGGAGAGCACCACATGGGGCCGCTCGCTCCAGGAGGAGGGCCGGAAGGCCTCGCGGTAGTCGTCGATCACCCGCAGCATCGCGTCCTCGCCGCGCACGGCGGCGATGACCAGCGGCAGCCCCGCCTTGGCAGCGAGCCGGGCGCCCTGCCCGGTGGCGAGCACGAACGCGGGGACGCGCAGGCCCTCGGCCGGGCGCGCGTGGACCTGCGGGTGGACCCGCTGCGTACCGTCGAAGTAACCGAGCAGTTCGGCCAGGAGCGCCGGGAACGCGTCGGCGTCCTCCTTGTCGCGGCCCAGGGCCCTGCGGATGCCGTCGGTGAACCCGACCGAGCGGCCCAGACCCATGTCGATCCGGCCCGGGAAGAGCGACTCCAGCACGCCGAACTGCTCGGCCACCACCAGCGGTCGGTGGTTGGGGAGCATCACCCCGCCCGTACCGACCCGGATCGTGGAGGTCGCGGCGGCCACGGCGGCGGCGAGCACGGTCGGCGCGGAGCCCGCGACCCCCGGCACGCTGTGGTGCTCGGAGACCCAGAAGCGGTGGTAGCCCAGCCGCTCCGCCTCCTGGGCGAGGGCCACGGTGTCCCGCAGGGCCCCGGGGCCGTCGTGCCCCGCGCGGATACGGGAGCGGTCCAGGACGGAGAAGCGCGTCGACGCGATCACTGAGCTCACACAGGCTTCAACGTCTGTGCGGCGCCAGGATTCCCTAGGGTGGGCGCATGACGGAGCAGAGCAGGCCACTGGCCGTATTCGACCTGGACGGCACGCTCGCGGACAGCGGCCACCGCCAGCACTTCCTGGAGGGCGCCCGGCGCGACTGGAACGCCTTCTTCGCGGCGGCCCCGGCCGATCCGCCGCTGGCCCGGGGCATCGCGCTGTGCCTGGCGGCGGCCGAGGAGTGCGAGGTCGTCTACCTCACCGGCCGGCCGGAGCGCTGCCGCCGGGACACCCGGGCGTGGCTGGCCGCCCAGGGCCTGCCGGACGGGACGCTCCATATGCGGCCCAACACCGACCGCAGGCCCGCCCGGACCACCAAGCTGGAGCTGCTGCGCCGGCTGGGGGCGGGACGCGAGGTGCGGATGCTGGTGGACGACGACGAGCTGGTGTGCGACGCCGCCGAACGGGCGGGCTTCCCCGTCGTACGGGCGCGCTGGGCGGCGCCCACCGAGACGCTGAAGGACGCGCAGGAGCGGGAGGGGCGGACCTGAGCGGTCGGGGGACCGCGCGGCCCGCCCCCCGGGGGGTCAGACCTCCTGGTCGTCGTCCAGCCGGAAGCCGACCTTCAGACCCACCTGGTAGTGCTCGACCCGCCCGTCGGCGATCTGGCCGCGCACCTGGGTGACCTCGAACCAGTCCAGGTTGCGCAGGGTCTGCGCGGCGCGGGCGACGCCGTTGCGGATGGCCTGGTCGACGCCCTCGGGGGAGGTGCCGACGATCTCGGTGACGCGGTACGTGTGGTTGGACATGGAGGTGCACTCCTCTTCGTCGCGTCCCTCCACCGTGCCCCACCTCACGCCGCTTCGCGAGACGTCCGACCCGGAGACGGTTTCGTCACGGGGCTTGACCGGCCCATTGGTACAGACCAAAATCGGCCGCACCCGAACTGGCCAACCGCCCCCTCCCCGGAGGAGCCGTCTGCGCTTTCCCCACGTCGGGTCATGACTGCCCGTGCCCTGACGCAGAAGGTGACCTCCGTGAAGAACCGCTTCCTCCATGCCCCCGTCGTGCTCCTCACGGCCCTCGCGCTCGGCGGCTGCGGCGCGCTGCCGGGCGTCGGCGGGGACTCCACCACCACCGTCACCGTGTGGCTGATGAAGGACAGCGCCTCCGACGACTTCATCAAGCGGTTCACCGACGCTTACGAGAAGGAGCACCGCTCGGTCAGGCTCGACGTACGGATCCAGGAGTGGACGGGCGTCGGACAGAAGGTGGGCGCCGCCCTCAAGGCCGGTGCGGCGCCCGATGTCATCGAGGTCGGCAACACCCAGGTCTCCCAGTACGCGGCCAGCGGCGGACTGCTCGACCTCACCCTGGAGTCGCTGCGCGACTGGGGCAGCGCCGACTGGCTCCCGGGCCTGGCGGAACCCGGCCGGGTGGACGGGGCGCAGTACGGCATCCCCTGGTACGCGGCGAACCGCGTCGTGATCTACAACAAGGACCTGTTCCGGGCGGCGGGCATCACCAAGGCCCCCAGGACCCGCGCCGAGTGGCTGAGCGACACCGAGAAGCTGAACACCGGCGCCACCCAGGGCATCTACCTCGCCGGACAGGACTGGTACACCCTCGCCGGGTTCGTCTGGGACGAGGGCGGGGAGCTCGCCCAGGAGAGCGCGGGGGAGTGGACCGGCACCCTCGCCACGCCCGCCGCCCTGCGCGGCATGGACTTCTACCGCCGCCTCCAGGCCCTGGGCGACGGCCCCAAGAACGCCGACGAGGCCACGCCGCCGCAGGCCGGGGTCTTCGCCAGGGGCGCCGTCGCCCAGATCATCGCCGTCCCGGGCACCGCCAACGCCATCCAGAAGGCCAACCCCGCCCTCGCCGGCAAGCTCGGCTACTTCCCCGTCCCCGGCAAGACGGCCGCCGCCCCCGGCGCGGTCTTCACCGGCGGCTCGGACCTGATTGTGCCCAAGCGCTCCGCGCACCGCACCGAGGCCGTGGAGGTGGTCAAGGCGCTCGCTGGGGAGAAGTGGCAGCGGGACCTCGCCGCCACCATGAGCTACGTGCCGAACAAGCCCGCGCTCGCGGCGGCCGTGGAGAACCAGGCGGGCACGGCCGCGATGGCGCAGGGCGCGGCCCGCGGCAGGGCCACGCCCAACTCGCCCCAGTGGGCCGCCGTCGAGGCCGACAACCCGATCAAGCCGTACATGACCGCCGTGCTCACGGGAGCCGACCCGAGGACGGCGGCCAGGACGGCCTCCGCGCGGATCAGCTCGCTGCTGTTCCCGTGACGGCGTCGCCGAGGACGGCGAGCGACAGCGCGAAGCGGCCCTCGGCGTCGGTCCACCAGTGGGTGGCCGTCAGCCCGGCGGCGGCGAGCTCCGCCCGTACGCCCTCGGGGCGGAACTTCGCCGAGATCTCGGTGCGCAGCTCCTCGCCCTCCTCGAAGCGGACCACGAGGTCCAGTTCGGGGATCTTCACGGTGAGGTCGGCGCGGGCCCGCAGCCGCATCTCGATCCACTCCCGGCCGGCGTCCCAGCGGGCCACGTGCGTGAAGTCGTCGAGGTCGAAGTCGGCGCCGAGCTCGCGGTCGATGACGGCGAGGACGTTCTTGTTGAACTCGGCCGTCACCCCGTCCCGGTCGTCGTAGGCCCGCACCAGGACCGACTCCTCCTTCACCAGGTCGGTGCCGAGCAGGAAGCTGTCGCCGGGCTCCATCACCGCGGCGACCGAGGCCAGGAACCGCGCGCGCTCGGCCGGCAGCAGATTGCCGATCGTGCCGCCGAGGAAGACCACCAGGCGCGGTCCCGGCGTCGCGGGCAGGTCGAGCGGCCGGGTGAAGTCGGCGATCAGCGCGTGCACGCCGAGCGCCGGCCGCTCCTCGATCAGCGCCGCGGCGGCCCCCCGCAGCGCGCTCTCGCTGACGTCCACCGGGATGTACGTGAGCGGGTCCGGCAGCGCGTCGAGCAGCAGCCGGGTCTTCTCCGAGGAGCCCGAGCCCAGCTCGACCAGGGTGCGGGCCCCGGAGGCCGCCGCGATCTCGGCGGCCCGCTGGTCGAGGATCTCCCGCTCGGCGCGGGTGGGGTAGTAGTCGTCGAGCCGGGTGATCTCCTCGAACAGCTCGCTGCCCCGGGCGTCGTAGAACCACTTGGGCGGCAGCGTCTTGGGGCTGCCCGTCAGCCCGTGCAGCACATCGGCGCGCAGCGCGGCCCCGGTGGCGTCCTCGGGCAGGGTGCGGGTCAGCTGGAACGGGTGGGACTGGTGCACGAGGATGGCTCCTTGAGGGGGGTCAGTACAACGTCGGTACGGGTCGCGGCCAACAGGGTGCGGTCGGGGACCTCGTGCCAGTGCGGATCGTCGTCGTAGGGCTCCGAGGCGACGACCGTGCGCCCGCCCGGCCGGGCGAGGTACCACAGGGTGTCGCCCCAGGCCGTGGCGGCGATCGTCACGCCGTCCGTGAGCAGCAGGTTCAGCCGGGAGTCCGGGGCCGCCGCGGCGACCTCGGCCACCGTCTCGGCGAGCGCCCGGCCCAGCTCGTCGCCCGCCCGCAGCCGGTGCAGCAGCAGGGCCCACACCAGCGCGGAGTCGCAGCGGGCCTCCAGCCGCAGCAGCTCCTCGGCGGGCAGCGCGGCGGCCAGGGCCGCGAGCGAGCCGGGCCAGCCGCGCACCGCCCCGTTGTGGCTGAACAGCCAGGGCCCGGCGGCGTAGGGCGCGGCGGCGGCCTCGTTGTCGGGGCCCGGCTCGGTGGCGTCCCGGACCGCCGCGAGCAGCGCGCCGGTGCGCACCACCCGGGCCAGGTCCGCGAACGAGGGGTCGGCCCAGATCGGCCCCGGCCGGCGGTAGCGGCCCGGCACCGGGTCGCCCTCGGCGTACCAGCCGACCCCGAAACCGTCGGCGTTGACCGTGCCGTACCGCTGCCGACGGGGCGCCCAGGACTGCCGGTACAGCGCGTGCGGCGGGCTCACCAGCAGCTCACCCAGTGGCGCGGGCGGTCCCAGGAACGCGATATGACGGCACATCAGGCATCCCTCGCGGTCCGGAACCCGGCGAAGATCTGCCGCCGCACCGGAAGGTCCCAGTTGCGGAAGGTGCCACGGCACGCCACCTGGTCCACCGCGAACGAGCCGCCGCGCAGCACCTTGTGGTCGGGCCCGAAGAACACCTCCGAGTACTCGCGGTAGGGGAAGGCGACGAAGCCCGGGTACGGCATGAAGTCGCTGGACGTCCACTCCCACACGTCCCCGATCAGCTGCCGTACGCCCAGCGGGGACGCGCCCGCCGGATAGGCGCCCGCGGGGGCCGGGCGCAGATGGCGCTGGCCCAGGTTGGCGCGGTCGGACGTGGGATCGGCGTCGCCCCACGGGTAGCGGCGGGAGCGGCCGGAGGCGGGGTCGTACCGGGCCGCCTTCTCCCACTCCTCCTCGGTGGGCAGCCGCCGCCCGGCCCAGCGGGCGTACGCGTCCGCCTCGTACCAGCTGACGTGGAGCACCGGTTCGTCCAGCGGTACGGGCTCGGTCACCCCGAACCGGCGGCGTAGCCACTGGCCGCCCTCCCGCCGCCAGAAGAGCGGGGCGGTGAGCCCGTTGCGGCGGACCATCGCCCAGCCCTTGGGGTTCCACCAGCGCTCGTCGGTGTAGCCGCCGTCCTCGATGAACCGCAGATACGCGCCGCAGGTGACCGGGGTGGTGTCGAGGTGGAAGGCGGGGACGATGCGGTGGTGGGCGGGGCGCTCGTTGTCCAGTGCCCAGGGCTCGGCGGAGGTGCCCATGGTGAACGGGCCGCCGGGGACGAGGACTTCCCCCGGCAGGTCCGCGGTGGAGCCGTCCGGCGGCTCGGGCGCGGAGAGCGCGGCCGGACCCTCGCGGAGCTGATGGGTGATCAGCATGGTCTCGTCGTGCTGCTGTTCGTGCTGGGCGACCATCCCGAACGCGAAGCCCGCGTCGACGAGCCGGGGCCCGCCCTCCATCGGGGTGGACTCCAGGACGTCCAGCGCACGGCCGCGCACCTCCGCGGCGTACCGGCGGGCCTCGGCGGGGGAGAGCAGCGGCAGCGAGGGGCGGGCGGCGCGCGGGTGCTCGAAGGCGTCGTACAGCGAGTCGATCTCCGGGCGCATCGCCTCCCGCCCGGCGACGGCCCGCAGCAGCCACTGCTCCTCCTGGTTGCCGATGTGCGCCAGGTCCCAGACCAGCGGCGACATCAGGGGGGAGTGCTGGGCGGTGAGGTCGTGGTCGTCGACGCAGGAGGTGAGGGTGGCGGTGCGCGCCCGGGCGGCGGTGAGGGCCGTCAGGGCGCGAAGGCGCAGCGCCTCGGGGTCGGTGGCGTCCGCTCCGGTCGGTTCGGGGCCGGTCATGAGGAGGTTTCCTTCCCGGGGGCGGACGCGGACGGGAGGTCCGCGGGGGAGAGGCCCCGTGCGACATGGCGGTCCGTGAAGGCGGCGACCGCCTCGCGGACCTCGGCGGTGGCGCCGAGCCGGGGCAGTGCCTCCAGCGCGGCGGCGAAGCAGATCCCGGCGGCCTCCCGCAGCTCCGGGTCGGCGAGCCCCGAGCGGGCCGCGTCGGCCCAGAGCGGATTGCGCGGCGCGGGCGACGAACCCGCCCGCTCGGCCAGGGACTTGACGGCCCGGTAGGCGGTCTCGGCCGCCTCCTGGTCGTCGAAGAGCGCGGTGGTCACGGCGAGCGGGACGATCCAGCCGTCCTCGCCGGACTGCGCGTCGATCATGCGCAGCTCCAGGTGTCCACGTGGCCGCACCGGCGGGAAGAGCGTCGTCAGGTGGTAGTCGAGGTCCTCGCGGGTGGCCGGGCGCGGCTCGCCGGTGCGCAGCCACTGGCGGAAGGTGAGCCCCTCGGGCGCGTCCCACGCCGGGCCGTCGGAGCGGACGCACAGCACCGGTGCGTCCAGGACGTGCGCGGCCCAGGCCGCCCGGGGCTCGGCGTCGAGCGGCGGCGCGAGCGCCCGTACCGGGTCGAGATCGGTCCACACCGCCTGCCGGGAGGAGCGCCAGCCGGTGGTTCTGCCCTCCTGGCGGGGCGAGTTGGCGAAGGCGGCCACCAGGACCGCGCCGAGGAGGTGGGCCAGGCGCCAGCGGCGTCCGAAGCCGAGCGGGCCCGGCTCCTCGTACCCGGCGTCGAGGCAGACCTGGACGGAGGCGGAGGTGCACATCATGGCCCGTCCGGCGGGTCCGGTCCGGTCGAAGTGGGCTTCCATGGCGTCGTAGCGGGGATCGTGCAGAAAGCGGCGCGGCGGGTGCCACGGATCCTGGCCGAGGCCGGCGAGGGTGAGGTCCCTGGTGCGAAGAGCGGCCCGGACGGCCTGGAGATCGGCCGCCACGGAGTCGACGCACTCCATGAGGGAACCGGCGGGAAGCGAGCTGAGCTCCAGCTGGCCGCCGGGTTCGACGGTGAGTGCCGACCGCAGGGGCACTGCCTTCAACGAGGCGTAGGCGGCGGCGAGTCGGTGGTGCGTGACGGGCAGGCGCGGGTCGTGGAGATCATGGACCAGCCACTCCACTTCGACCCCGACGGCGCGAGGTGGGCCGGTCTTGAAGCAGATACATCGAAGCAGATCGTCCGCTTCCGTTTCGGTGAACTGTCTGGTCAGCATGGTCGCTTCCCCATCGTGGGGACGTTTTCGGTGCACTGTCCCACCTAAGCCACTGCCGTCTTCTCGCACAAGAGTGCCCATCCGGACGGAAAGTATGTTGCGGGAGTGTTCTCCTGGCGTCAACGATGCTAAATATGAGTGCACGACTGCGCGACCTCGCGCGCCGCACCGTGGAGATCACCGAAGCCGGAGCGTACGAGACGCCCGGCGGGTCCACGGTCTCGATCGCCGCCTGGCTGGCGGCGGCCGTCGACGCGACCCGGCTCTTCGGCCCCGGTCCGGTGCCCGTGACGCCCGGCACCGACCGTTCCAGCGTATGCGCGGTGACCGGCGAGAGCAGCCTGGAAGCGGCCCGGCGCCTGGTGGGCGGGGGCCCCGGCGAGGTGGCCGTGCTGAACTTCGCCTCCGCGCGCAACCCCGGCGGCGGCTTCCTGAACGGGGCACAGGCCCAGGAGGAGGCCCTCTGCCGTTCCTCCGCGCTGTACCCGACGCTGCTGCGGGCGCCCGGATTCTACGAGCACCACCGCGCCGACCGCGATGTGCTCTACACCGACCGGGTGATCCACTCGCCCGGTGTGCCGGTCTTCCGCGACGACCGGGGCCGCCTCCTCGACGAGCCCTTCCGGGTCGGCTTCCTGACCTGCCCCGCGCCCAACGCGGGAGTGATCCGCCGGCGGGCCCCGCAGGACGTGGACCGTATCCCGGCCGTCCTCGCCCGGCGGGCGGAGCGCGTCCTGGAGACCGCGGCCCACTGCGGCTACCGGCGGCTGGTGCTGGGCGCCTGGGGGTGCGGCGTCTTCGGCAACGACCCGGCACAGGTGGCGGGCGCCTTCCACGCCCACCTCACGGGCCGGGGCCGCTTCGCCCGCCACTTCGACGAGGTGGTCTTCGCCGTCCTGGACCGCACGGCCGGCCGCACGACCCTGCGGGCCTTCGAGGAGGTGTTCGCGGCGGCGTAGGAGGCCCGCGCCGACCGCCGGGGGGTGAGCGCGGGCCCCCGATTGCGCCGGACGGCGCAGCGGACGCGGGCCCCGGGAGCCGGCCGCCCCCAGGCTCGGAGCATGATCGTCCGAGCCCTCGCGGCGCTGCTCGCCACCGCCTTCGCCGTCCTCGCCGCGCCCCCGCC
>NZ_JBJHPC010000204.1:0-11344 GCF_045257485.1 Streptomyces sp. YS-3
ACCCCGCCCCCGCCGACATCCACGACGACTTCTGGTCAGCCCCCACCACGGGCGCCCAGAGCCCTCAGCAGGCCTCCCCGAACACCGGCCGGTAGTACGCCGCCGCGACCCGTACCTAACCGAGCTGTGCTGCGTGCCGGGGAGCCCGGCGAGGTACCTGCGACATCACTCCGGCCGTGCGCCGGAACCACGGCCCCTAGAACGAGGCCGCACGCTCTTGGACATCGACATCGGCGGCACCTCATAGCCATTGCACCGGTACAAGGCAATGGCTGCCGCGTTGTCCCCGAAAACGTTGAGATTGAGCGAGGTCATGCCCTCACGGGCAACGAGTTCCTCGGCGGCGGTGAGGATGGCGGATCCGTATCCGTGGCGCCGGAATGGGGCGAAGACGTTGATGTCGTACAGCCAGGCCGAGTCGGTGGTGGCCGTTGCCTGACGCGGGTCCGGGCCGATCCACGCGTTTCCCACGACCTCGCCCGATGCGTTCTCCGCCACCACGAGGTGGTGACCAGCCGTGTCACGTCCGTCCGGGAGAAACTGGGCCGTGCCCCGACGAGCCCGTTCTCGCGCCAGCTCTGTCGGCATGAACTTGCCCAGTTCACGGGCCGTCTCGGCCTCACGGTGCTCAGTCGCCGCTTCGTACTCCGACGGCGTCATTTTCCGCAGGGTCACCTTCCGCGCGTCCATGCCACCATCTTCAGCCGGCTGCCGGTGACAGCGACACCGAGTTTCCACGCACCACGGGTCGCAGTGTGGCCGGTACGCCACCACACGGCGTCCACTCCTGGACCGGGTCCAGGCGTACGGCGAGGTCATGCTCTGTCCGGGAGCGGCGGTCAGAGCACGGCGTGGCCGTACGCCGTCACCAGGCCGTCGAGGTCTGGGTCACCGAACCTGGCTCGCAGTTCCTCGAAAGCCCTGGTCTTGTCGGGGCCGAAGCGGGCGACGTAGGCCGCATAGCTGTCCGGGGTGAGGAACCTCGGTGGCGTGGTCTTGCTGTGGAACTTGTCCGCGTACATCACCAACCGCTCCTCCGCGGTCTCCGCCAGGTAGTCGGCGGGCGGCAGCGGCAGTCGCTGGCGCTCGATGTCGTCCTTGGTCAGGCCCACACCGGTATGGCAGGAGCAGAACCGGCATACGTACTCGGGGAGCCCTTCCTCGGCCAGGAGATCGTGGCCGAGGATGCCGTGGCGCAGGTAGTTGGCGTGATCGAGGCGACCCGTACTGTCGTAGAGGCGGTAGACGCCGATGTCGTGCAGCAGACAGCCCGCCCGTACCAGCTCGCGGTCCAGTTCCGCCCCGCAGCGGTCCAGCAGCCCTTCGGCGACCTGCCACACGATCTCGCAGTGGGTCCAGACCAGCTCGTACGCCGCCCGGGAAGGGGCGTGCTTCTCGTGGAGCTCGCGGCACTCGTCCACCGACAAAATGGTCATCGGCGGAGCTTAGCAATGCCGCGAGGGCCGCATCGGAGGCGAGCGGCGCCCCAACCCAAACCGATGGCCCCGCCCGCCCCCGGGGGTCAACACCCGCTCCGCTCACTCCTCCCGCAAGCTCGTGACGAGATCGCGAGGCAGACCGTGTGTGTCGTGGAGGTACTGGAAGTCCTCTTCCCTCAGCGGGCCTTGGAAGCGGGAGTGGGCCAGTACCTGTCGGCCGCGTACCAGGAGTCGGCTGAACCGGCGTTCCTCTTCGAGGAGCAGTCGGCGTACGTCGCCGGGACGCACCTCCTGGCGGAAGCGGTCCAGGGTGTGGGTGACCAGTTCCTCCGGCAGGTCTCCCAGACTGCGCGACGGATCGTCCCGCCAGAGGAGGGTGAGTACGCGTCGCAGCAGGCGGCGGAGTACGTAACCGCGTCCGGTGGCGGCGGGGCGCACGCCGTCGCCGAGTACGACGACGGCTGAGCGCAGGTGGTCGTAGACCAGGCGCAGCGACGGTTCGTCGAGCGGCCACAGGGACGGCACGACACGGCGCCAGGGGTCGAAGACATCGCACTCGAACACGGAGGACTTGCCCTGGAGCAACGAGGCCAGCCGCTCCAGGCCGAGTCCGGTGTCGACGTTTCGCTGGGGAAGCGGGGTGAGGGAGCCGTCCTCCAGGCGACGGTGGCGCATCATCACGTGGTTCCAGACCTCCACCCAGCGCTCGTCGCGCGTCGGCGTCGACCGGGGCGGGCCATCGCCGCTCCACAGGAAGATCTCCGAGTCGGGGCCGCACGGGCCGACGGGGCCGTTGGACCACCAGTTGTCGTCCGTGGTCAGCTCGACGGGGACGCCGTGCTCCTGCCACACCTCAAGCGAAGCGGTGTCCTGCCCCGTCTGGTCGTCACCGCCGAAGACGGTGGCGTACAGCAAGCCGGGATCGATGCCCAGTCCCTCGGTGAGCAGGCCGTACCCCCAGTCGAGGCTCAGTGGGCCCTCGTAGTCGCCCAGCGACCAGGTGCCGAGCATCTCGAAGACGGTCAGGTGGGTGGCGTCGCCGACCTCGTCGAGGTCCGTGGTGCGCAGGCAGCGCTGCACGTTGACCAGCCGCCGGCCGAGCGGATGGGGGCGCCCCTCCAGGTGCGGGGTGAGCGGATGCATGCCGGAAGTGGTGAACAGCACCGGGTCGCCGGGGGGTGGCAGCAGTGTCGAGCCGCTGATCCGGCGGTGGTCACGCTCCTCGAAGTACTCGACGAACGTACGGACAATCGTCTCCGTGTCCATGGGGTGGCTCCTTTACTTCTTCGCTTCTTCGCGTCACAGCGGGGAAGGCACCGGAGACGGGACCGCGCTGGTCAACGCACCGCGACAAGAAGCCGAGAACGCCACGGAACCACCGACGGGCCGTTTCCGGTCGCCGGTGGGAATGGGGAAGGTCAGACGGCGGCAACCGGCGAGCTGGTCGCTCGCGCGGTCGCGGTGGTGGTTCGGCCGGTGACGTTCATACGGGTGACGGTAGCGTGTCCGGTTCTTCGGGTGCACACGAATTTCTTCCGCCGGGACGCCCTGGCTTCGCGCGGGTGCCGCCCGGCGGACGGCTGGAAGTCTGAGGGGACTCAAGGCAGGAGGCGGCGTCTCATCCGCCTTTGATACTCAGGAATTTCCGCAGGAACGGTCAGTCATACCTGTTTCCGAGGCCAAGGCGCCGTAAATCGCACCACCGTTCGGCCTAGGGTTGTTCGAACCCATAACAGAGGGTAGTGCTTTCGTCGTAGATACGGCAGGGCGGCTCCCCAACCAGCCGTCCATCTGCCACGCTGGCAGCAGTTCCTCAAGGCACCGAGGGGGGTTGCCATGCCGCTGTGGGAGACGGCCCTGTGGGGTTGCTTGGGAGCATTGCTACTCGAAGCCTACGAAGTGAAGACCGTGATCTCGCGCGCGCATAGACTCCCATGGCGGGAGTTGGGGGGATTCTACGTACTGGCCGTAACACTCCGATGCGTCAACTCGGCGCTTATCAGCCTCATAATGTCCTGGTCGATCCAAGGAACGTCGGCGGTACTCTCGGTTTTCATTGGCGCCATGACTCCCCTCCTCCTGGCTCGACTGGCGCAGGGCAGTGGGCGCACGCCGCATCTTTCGGAGCATCCGCGGTCAGATTCCGTTGATTCAGAAATGAGCAGGGAATCCCACATCAATGGGACCTCCTCATGGGCCAGATCATTTCGATACGCCCTCCAAGGAGCGCGCGCCCTCCTGATCGTGACCGGAATCACCGTTGCGGTGTCACCCCCAACCCAGGCCGTAGACCTGTCGCCGGGAACTCAAGTCGTATCGACTTTCGTTGTCCCTGAGAACAAGTTGACGATCAAGCATGGCCAACAGGAAATCAAGGTGTCGCGACGAACACGTCTCGTGGCGGGCGAAACCAACAGCTACCCAGCCGGGACCATGGCGCCCGCCCCTAAGCCGTCCGCCTCCAAGGCCACCAGAGACTCGTCCACGGATGAGCATCGGGAGCATCGGGGAGGTATCGCCCTCCTCTTTGACTTCACCGCAGGCCTGGCGCGCATCTTCGATCCGCTCGGCTCACTCCCTCCCCCGTCGGCAGCGGCTGCACCGAGCTTTATTCAGTCCGTGCTGGGCAAAGGATACGAACTGGCCACAATTCACGGCTACCAGGACGACGTGCATACATCTCCACCAACATCGACCGGGAGCGACGGTGCCGGATCAAGCAGCTAGGCCGTCCGGGCAACCACCCGAGCAGAGAGCAGCCAAGAAGATTGCGGCCCAGACCCCCTCCCCAAACGGCTCTGGGGGCACCGGCACACTTTCCAGGGAGTGGCAAGGCCTTGTCTGGCTGTCGCGGGAAAACCCCGGCGTCTACCAGGAATTCATGAAGCAGAAGATCAAGGATCAGAAGCATATGCGCTGCGTGGCCTGGGGTCCGACCATCGCGCAAACGATTGGCAGTATATCCGGCCTACTGGCCCTGGCCATTCTCGTGATGCTGGCCTGGCACATGAGCGACCGAAACCAAGGTCCTGAAGCGGCCACTATTGTGACTACCGGGGCCGTGTCGATTGTGGCCGTGTTCGTGACCGGGAAAGTGGCCCAAGCCAAGGGAGCCGGCAGCAGGGGCGGCGGTCGGCCCACCAAAAAGGCCGCAGCCCCGCCACCCGAGCGATCGCCATAATTGTTGGGTTCGCCCCTTGTCACCGGATGGGAGCGGCTCCTCCAGAGCCTCAATCATGCTGCCAGGGTTTGAGTTCTGGGGCGGTCACACGCACCGTAGCCGGGGGTGTGGCGTGGCAGCTCGGGCGGTCAACACAGCCCGTACGTGCGGCATATACGACAAGGGCCCGGGCCTCCGTTACGGAGGTCCGGGCCCTTGTCCATCGAGCGCTGGGCAGGCCTTGCACCTGCATCTCCCCACAGGAAGTGGGGCGCCTTTCCTTGGACCACCAACGCCGGTCCTGCCGCCGCTCATCGCGACCGCAAGCTCAAGATCCACTATAGCGGAACGGTGGCGCCTGGTGAAACACACGATCTGAGCATGTCTACGCCGCCGCAGGTAGTTGCACCGTGACGCGGAGGCCGCCCCCGGGGCGTGGGGTGAGGGTGAGGGTTCCTTCGTGGGCTTCGGTGATCGTCTTGACGATGGCCAGGCCGAGGCCGTTGCCCGCGTGGTCGGTGTGTACGCGTTCGGTGCCCCGCTGGAACGGTTCCGTCAGTGTCGCTGCCAGTTCCTCCGTGACCTGTTCGCCCGTGTTCTCCACGGTGAGCGCCACGCTGCCGGGGCGCGCGGTGGTCGTGACCCACACCGCCCCGCCTTCGGACAGGTTGTGGACGATCGCGTTGTGCACCAGGTTTGTGGTCAGTTGCAGCAGGAGCGCGGGCGAGCCGGTCGTCGGGGTGGTGTCGCCGGTGGTTTCGAGGGTGACGCCTCGCCGCTCCGCCAGGGGGAGCAGGGTTTCCGTCGCTTCCTCCGCCAGGAGGGAGAGGTCCACCGGCTCCTGGGTGAAGGACCGTTGGTCGGCGCGGCTGAGCAGGAGCAGTGCCTCGGTGAGGTCGATCGCCCGGGCGTTGACCGTGTGGAGGCGTTCGATGAGCGCGCCGGTGTCACGGGGTGGATCCGTGCGGGCCACGTCCAGGAGTGCCTTGGAGATCGCCAGCGGGGTGCGCAGTTCGTGGGAGGCGTTGGCCGCGAATCTCTGCTGGGCGGCGACGTGTGCTTCGAGCCGTTCGAGCATCGCGTCGAAGGCGTCGGCCAGTTCGCGGAACTCGTCCTCGCGGCCCGAGAGGCGGATCCGGTGCGAGAGTGATCCGTGGGTGGCCACGCGTGTGGCCTCCGTGATGCGGGTCAGCGGGGCGAGCATGCGGCCCGCGAGGAGCCAGCCTCCCAGGAGACCGAAGACCAGCAGGAACGCCAGTACCGCGGCTGCCCTCGGCGCGAAGACCTCCAGGAGCGCGGACCGGATGGGGAAGACACCGTTGGTGGGCCTGTCGTCGGGGTTGATGAGCATCGCCCGGTTGGGGACGTATCTCAGGAGGAACACCCATACCGCCGCCAGCAGCATGACACCGGCCAGCATCAGGAATCCGGCATAGCTGAGGGTGAGTTTGAGGCGGACGCTCATGCCGGGTGCCCTATCCACGCCCGGCTCCATCGGCGTTCCCGGTTCCGGCGGTATCCCCGGCCCCCTCGGCGTTCCCGGCTCCCGTGTCGCCCGCATCGACCGCGTCGCCCTTGTCTCTCCTGGGGCCCTCGTGTCCCGCCTCCGGCTCCGTCGCGATGCGGTAGCCGGTGCCCGGCACGGTCGCGATCATCCCGGGTTCGCCCAGCCGCTTGCGCAGGGCCGAGACCGTGATCCGTACGGCGTTGGTGAACGGGTCGGCGTTCGCGTCCCAAGCCCGTTCCAGCAGTTCTTCGGCGCTAACGACACCTCCTTCGGCCGCCACCAGGATGTCGAGCACGGCGAACTGCTTCCTGGTCAGCGCGATGAAACGGCCGTCCCGGTAGACCTCCCGGCGGAACGGGTCCACCCGTAGCCCCGCGATCTCCCGTACGGGCGGTCTGTTGTGGGCGCGCCTGCGGTCCAGTGCTCTGAGTCTGAGGACGAGTTCTCGCAGTGCGAACGGTTTCGTGAGGTAGTCGTCGGCGCCGAGTTCGAAGCCGGACGCCTTGTCGTCGAGGCGGTCGGCCGCGGTGAGCATGAGGATCGGCATGCCGCTGCCGGAGGCGACGATACGTCTGGCGATGTCGTCGCCGGACGGGCCCGGGATGTCGCGGTCGAGGACGGCGATGTCGTACGCGTTGACGCTCAGCAGTTCCAGAGCGGTGTCGCCGTCACCCGCGATGTCGGCCGCGATCGCCTCCAGCCGCAGGCCATCGCGGACCGCCTCCGCCAGGAAGGGTTCGTCCTCGACGATCAGCACGCGCATGAGGGGATGCTACGAGGCGGTGCCTATCGTCCACGTATCGAAATCCGCATACGTCCCCGCAACACGGAATCGCCTTGAGTACCGGCACCGGCCGCACACCGTTCCCGTTCCAGGACCCGACGAGACCGCGATGACCGGCACCGAGCGAGGAGAAGCGATGACGCAGGTGGACACGGCGCAGGCCGGGCAGGCCGGGCAGGGCGGCGCCGACGGCCAGGATGCGGGCGTCGGTGGGTGGCGCGCGGGCGTCCGCCGGGCGATGCTCGTCGTTTGCGGGCCCGGCCCCTGGAAGCGCGGCCCGGTCCTCGCCGCGCTCGCCCTGCTCCTCGGCCTGCTCCTGCTGCTGCACGCGGACATCACCGACCGCGCGGGTCTGGGCAGCCTGGTGGAAACGTTCCTGCCCTGGTTCGGTCTGCTCATCCCGGTGCTCCTCGTCGCGGGCCTGTGGCGCCGGTCCGCCTCCGCGGTGGTCGCGCTGCTGCTACCGGTCGCGGTGTGGCTGAACCTCTTCGGCGGGGTACTCGGCGACAAGTCCCGGCCGGGCAGCGACCTCACCCTGGTCAGCCACAACGTCGACGCCGGCAACCCCGACCCGGCCGGCACCGCCCGGGACCTGGCCGCCTGCGGGGCGGACGTACTCGCTCTGGAGGAGATCACCCCGCAGGCAAAGCCGCTGTACGAGAAGGAGCTGGCGACGACGTATCCGTACCACACCGTGCTGGGCACGGTCGGGCTGTGGAGCCGGCTGCCGCTGTCCGACACCCGGCCGGTCGACGTCGCGATGGACTACGGGCCGCTGGCGGCCACCAAGCCGGCCGCCGTCAAGCTGGCCTACAACCGGGCGCTGCGCACCACCGTGACCACGGGCCACGGTCCGCTGGCGGTGTACGTGGCACACCTGGGGTCCGTACGCGTGCTTCCCAGCGGCTTCTGGACGGGCAGCCGGGACCGCGGCGCGAAGGCACTCGCCGGGGCCCTCGCCGCCGAGCGGAACGAGCGCGTGGTGCTGCTCGGCGACCTGAACGGCACCACCGACGACCGCGCGTTCGACGGTGTCACCGGGCGGCTGCGCTCGGCCCAGGACGCGGCCGGGAAGGGCTTCGGCTTCAGCTGGCCGGCGAAGTTCCCGATGGTGCGGATCGACCAGATCCTCGTACGCGGTGTGGAACCGCGGAGCGCGTGGGTGCTGCCCGCCACCGGCAGCGACCACCGGCCGGTGGCGGCGGGGGTGAGGTGGTGAACCCCCGGAGCCGGGACAGCCCCCACGCCCGTACGGGGGCCAGCCCCCGGCCCGACCGGCCTGTTGCCTGGATGGTCCGGGCCGGGCCCGTACGACGAAGCTGAGCGCAGATGATCCACCGAGCAGAAGGAAGAACCCTCTGTGTTCAGCTTCAAGCCGCCGCGCCGCCGTACCGTCCGCACCGCCGCCGTCGGCGCTCTCGCCGTCGCGGCCTGCGCCACCGTCCTGGCCGGCAGTGCCGGAGCCATCGTGGGCGGTACGGACTCCACCGAGCGGTACCCGTTCATGGCGTCCATCCCCGAGTCGGCCCCGTCGCAGGGGCTCTACGACGGCAACTGCGGGGCGTCGCTCATCGACCGGCAGTGGGTGCTGACGGCGGCCCACTGCCTCCGGGGGGAGGGCCTGGAGCTGGAAGGCATCGTGCGTATCGGCAGTGACCACCGCAAGTCCGGCGGGACCGTACGCAAGATCGACCGTTTCTTCGTCCACCCGGGCTATGTGAACGGCGACAACAAGGCCGCCAACAAGGACGACATCGCGCTGATACGGCTGGACCGCCCGGTCTCCCAGAAGCCCATCAGGATCGCCGAACAGGCCGGGCGGCCCGGCACACCGACCCGGTTGCTGGGCTTCGGCACCACCGCCGACAACGCCTTCGCGTTCCCCGAGCGGTTGCAGGAGCTGAACACCCGTCGGGGCGCCGAGTCCGAGTGCGCGCCGGGGTACGCGGACCACACCCGGCTGTGCACCATCACCACCGTGCCCAAGGCGATGGCGTGCTTCGGGGACTCCGGCGGACCGCAGATCCGCAGGGGCCGGGACGGCCGCTGGGAGCTGATCGGCGTCACCTCCGGGCCCGGCGCCCCGAACGTGCCGTGCTCCGAGGGCCCCGGCCTCTACACCAGCGCGCCCGCGTACGCGGGCTGGATCAAGAAGACCATGAAGACCACGAAGGCCGTGAAGGCCAACGGTGCCGCCGCGTCCGTCGGGACCGCGACAGCGACAGCGACAGCGACCGCGGCCACGGAGTAGGGACTCCGAACCCCCTGCCTCTCAGGGCCGGTCCGGTACCGCCACCGAGTGGAGTGTCGCGTCCGGGGCGAGGGTCGTGAGTAGGGGGCGGCCGTCCGTGCCCCGTGCGAGCGCCGGGCCGGTGGCCGTCCGGCCCGGCAGCGTCGACCAGCGGGGCTTCGCCGGGCCGCCGAGCCGTGCCCAGCTGACGGTGCCCGCGTTGTCGCGGCCCGCCAGAAGCACTCCGCTCTCCGCTCCGGTGTCCGTCCCGCCGCCCACTGCGAGCAGTGCGAACGCCCCGTATCCCCGGCCGGGCAGGCCGGGAGGCCGGGCCCGCCAGGTGCCGTCCGTGCCGAGCCGGTACAGCAGCGGGCGGGCGGTGACCGGTTCGCGGAGTACGAGCAGGATGGAGCCGTCCGGGTGGGCCAGCGCGGTCGGCGGGTCCGCCGACGCCGGGAGGCCGGTGGGGAGTTCGGTGAGGGCGTCGCCGGGGGTTTGCTGGGTCCAGTGGTGGACCGTGTCGCGGCCCGTGGCGAAGACGTGGACGCGGCCCCCGGTGTCGGTCACCGCTGCCACGCCGTCCTGGAGAGGCGGTACGGGTGCTGTCGTGCCCAGCGGGGTCCAGGGGCTCCAGCTCCCGCCGGGGCGCCGTACGCGGGTGGCGAGGCCGCGCTCCCAGTTCCGGGCGAAGAGGTGCAGGGTGCCGTCGGCGGCCCGGGCCACGGCCGGGGTGCCGACGCGGCGGCCCCGTTCGGGGTCGCGGTCGGGGGTGCCCAGGGAGGTCCACGCGCCGAACGCGGCGCCGGGGCGGGTCTGGCGGGTGTACGCGAGGTCGCGCCGGTTGTCGCGGGGGTGCGGCCCGAGCCCCGTGAGCCGTGGCGCGAACAGGTGCCAGCAGCCCTGCGGGTCGAGCAGCGCGGTGAGTCCGGGCAGTATCCCGTCCCCGCCGACCGGTGTGGGCGCACCCCATGTTCCGCTGCCGCGTGTGGTCTCCTGCCACATCACCGCTTGCCCGGAGAGCACCCCGAACGCATGGAGCCGCCCGGTCGTGTCCGCTCCGACCCGGGGCGCGGCGAACGGCTGGCGCGGGCTGGTGCGCTGCACCCAGCCGGTGCCCAGGGAGTTGTCGTGGCCCACGTCGTAGTCGCCGCATCCGGCCGTGAAGCCGCACGAGCCCGGGGAGCCCCCGTACACGTTGAGGATGTCCGCCTTGCGGCGCACCAGTTGCTTCGGCAGGTTCTGCGGCCAGCGCTCGTTGTAGTACCCCCGGTACGGCACGACCGCCCAGGGCGGCGCGGACCGGCCTCGGCGGTGGCGTTCCAGCGCGGCGAAGGTGAACAGCGCGGTGGCGGTGTGGTCGGGGTGGTCGGAGTAGCCGGGCTGGTCGTGGTGGAGGCGGTTCGCCTTGTCGCGGCGGCCGGCCGCGCCACGGGCATCGGCCGTGCCACCGCGGTCGCTGCCGTCGCCGCCGCCGGGCGGGTCGTGGGGCTGCCGGTCCGGATCGGGGTCCATGGTCCGTACGAGGGTCGGCGCGTACCGGTCGAGCAGATGGACCAGGGCGTCGATGAGCCCGGCGCGGGTCACGGCGTACGGGCGGGCCACGGGTGAGCCGGTGCTGACGCGGGTCCGGGTGACGGCCGAGGGGTCGGCCCACAGCCGGGGCAGCACCCAGTCCGGGCCGTACTGCTGTATGCCGAGGAACACCAGCTGGACGTGGTCGTGGCCCTCCAGCGTGTCCAGCTCCGCCTCCAGGCCGCCGGGCAGGGCGAGCGGCCCGGTCCGCCAGGGCGCGTCGGCGCGGCCGGTGACCATGTACGCGTACGCCTGCCGCAGCCCCTGGCGCCGGGCCCCGGCGTAGCGCGGCTCGTCGGGCCGGGAGGCGGGCCCGCGGCCCGGGACCTTGTTGACGCCGTCCTTCTCGCCGCAGTTCAGATAGACGCTGACCAGCCGGTCGCCCGCGGTGAGCGACTGCTCCAGGTCCGGGTTCATGAAGTACAGGTCGTCGTCGGGGTGGGCGACGATCTGCAGGACGGTGGCGGCGCCGCGCGGGCCGCCCGTGGGGGAAGCGCCGCCGCCACGCCCGTCCGGGTCGGAGGCGTTCCGGCGGCCCGGCACACACCCCGCCGCGGCGACGGCGACGGTCCCGGCCAGCACGCTCCGGCGCGCCGGCCCCCGGCTGGGCTGCGGTATCACGGTCTCCCCCTGGCAAGACGAACATACGGGC
>NZ_JBJHPC010000205.1:0-11327 GCF_045257485.1 Streptomyces sp. YS-3
GCCCCGGGCGGCTTGGCGAGGCACGCCTCCACGGCCGCCCGCAGCTCCCCGTCGAGCCCTCCGCCCAGCTCGGGCTCCTCGTGCACCACCTTGTAGAGCAGGGCGGCCGAGGAGTCGCCCGGGAACGGGGGCTCGCCCGTGGCCGCGTACGCCAGGACCGCGCCGAGGGAGAAGACGTCGGCGGCGCCGGTGACGCCCTTGCCGAGGATCTGCTCCGGCGCCATGTAGCCCGGTGAGCCGATCGAGACCCCGGAGGCGGTGAGCGAGGCCGTGCCCTCCAGGGCGCGGGCGATCCCGAAGTCGATCAGCCGAGGCCGTCGAGGGTGAGCAGCACGTTGGAGGGCTTCACATCGCGGTGGACGAGCCCGAGCGCGTGCACGGCCGCCAGCGCCTCCGCGAGTCCCGCGCCCAGCGCCCGCACCGAGCGCTCGGGGAGCGGGCCGTGCGCGGCGACCGCCTGGGCCAGCGAGGGGCCCGCCACATAGCCGGTGGCGACCCAGGGCACGGCCGCCTCGGGGTCGGCGTCCAGGACCGGCGCGGTCCAGGCGCCACCCACTCGGCGGGCCGCCTCCACCTCGTGGCGGAACCGGGCGCGAAACTGTTCGTCGAGGGCGAAGTGCGGGTGGACCACCTTCACGGCGACCGTGCGCCCGCCCGCGCTGCGGCCCAGGTAGACCCGGCCCATGCCGCCCGCGCCGAGTCGGCCGAGCAGCCGGTAGGCGCCGATGGTGCGCGGTTCGCCGGCTTCCAGCGGCTGCATCGCGATCTGCCTTCCCCCATGCCGTCACGTACGGTCGACAGCAGGGTAGAGCGTGGGGTGTGCCGGATCACCGGGCCGGGCCGGATCGGGACCGTACGGCGACGAACCGATACCGGTACCCGGTCGTCTCTCCCTGCGGAGTCCGCAGGGAAAACCCCACCGCCCGCCAGCACACGCACCAGACCGTCTCGGAGCATCGTATGAATCGCCGTACCGCCGCACTCATAGCCGCCGCCGTCCTCGGCTCGGTCGCGCTGGTCTCCGGCTGCTCCGACGAGGGCGAACCGGTGAGCTTCGACAGTCCGGCGGCCTCCACGGCGGCGCCCGCGCCCAAGGGCGGCGGCCCCGGCGGGCAGAACAAGGCGGGCGGGGGCGCGGTCTCCGAGGCCGTGGCGAAGACCCTGCTGCCGACCGGCCCGAAGGCGCAGTTCACCACGCAGAACACGCTGGAGGACGGCACGAAGATCGGGATGACCACCCTGCACGGCAAGAAGTCGGGGTTCACCGGCAAGGTGTGGGTCTGGGCGCCGAAGCAGTACTTCGACCCCAAGTACGCGCAGAGCGGCTTCCCGGTGCTCATAGCCCTGCCGGGCGGCAACGGCTACCCGAAGAACTACTGGATGGGCACCGACCTCAAGCTCCAGAGCAGCATCACCCAGTGGTCCAAGGAGGGCAAAAGCGTCCCCTTCGTGGTGGTGATGCCGGTCCTCAACCCGGACGCGAAGTACTACTACGACGGCAGTGACATACCGGGGCGGCCCAGGATGGGCACCTGGATGACCGAGGACGTGCCGGACTTCGTGAAGGCGAACTTCCGCACCTTCAAGTCCCGTGACGGCTGGGCGTTCATGGGCTCCTCCTCCGGCGGCTTCGTCGGCCTGAAGTCGGTGCTGAAGCGTCCCGACCAGTTCAAGGCCGTGATCGCCTCCGGCCCCGACACCGTGCCGGACTCGCCGCTGTGGGCCGGTCACGAGGCCGAGAAGCAGGCCAACAACCCGGAGAAGCTGGCCCAGGCCCTGATCGACCGCAACGGCCCCGAGGTCGACCTCGCCTTCCAGATCGGCACCAAGGAGGGCGGCATGGCGAACCTGAACGGCTTCATCGCCCGGTACGGCAAGGGCCCGGTCAAGACCCATCTGCAGGTGATCCAGGGCGGGCGGCACAACGCCCACACCTACATCAAGGGGATGGGCGACGGGACCATGCAGTGGATCAGCAGCAAGCTCCAGGCCCCGATCCCGTCGCCCTGACCAGGGGCTGCCTAGGCGCCGAGCAGCTCGACCGCCACGTCCGCCGGGAAGCCGGTGGTCGGTCCGGTCCGGCGGGCGAATTCCCGTACGCCCGCGAGCTGGTCGGCCCCGAAGCGGAAGTCCAGCGTCGTGAAGTAGCGCTCCAGCAGCTCCGCGTCGAAGACCTCCCAGCGGGCGGCCTGCTCGGCGACCTTGGTGACCTCCTCCAGGGAGAGGTCGCGGGAGGCCAGGAACGCCTGGTGGACCTCGCGCACGACCCCGGGCTCACGGGCCAGGTAGTCCTTGCGGGTCGCCCACACGGCGAAGACGAACGGCAGACCCGTCCACTCCTTCCACATGGCCCCCAGGTCATGGACCTGGAGCCCCAGGCGCGGGGCGTCGTGGAGCGAGGCGCGCAGGGCGGCGTCCCCGATCAGGACCGCCGCGTCCGCCTCCTGCATCATCAGGCCGAGGTCGGGCGGGCACGAGTAGTACTCGGGCGTGACGCCGTACCGCTCGGCCAGCAGCAGCTGCGCCAGGCGTACGGAGGTGCGCGAGGTGGAGCCGAGAGCCACCCGGGCGCCGTCGAGCTCCTCCAGCGGGCGCTGCGAGACGATCACGCAGGACATGACGGGGCCGTCGCAGCCGACCGCGAGGTCGGGGAAGGCCACCAGGTCGTCCGCGTTGCGCAGGAACTCCACGAGGGTCACCGGCGCTATGTCGAGATCTCCCCGGACGAGCTGCTCGCTCAGCTTCTCGGGGCTGTCCTTGGTCAGCTCCAGATCGAGCAGGGTGCCCGTGCGGGCGAGGCCCCAGTAGAGCGGCAGACAGTTGAGGAACTGGATGTGCCCGACCCGTGGCCGGGTGGTTGTTTGGTCCACATCGCGAGACTAGACCTGTCCGGTTTGTCCAGCTACGGCGGGTCGGTTCGTCAGCGCGTCGCGGGGGTGTCAAACGTCCGGGTGACGTGATCTTTCCCTCTACCGCAGCCCCGATCCTGCGTGCTACGCTCAGCGCAAGTTGCAGTTTGGTTTCCCTTGCAGTACAGAGCCTGCGGAGCATGTAACCCGCAGGCTTTTGTAGTTTTCAGACTTCTTAGCAGGTTCTGGAGCAGGGCAACCCTTTGGCCCAAGGAGGGCTTATGGCTACCGGAACCGTCAAGTGGTTCAACGCTGAAAAGGGCTTCGGCTTCATCGCCCAGGACGGCGGCGGCCCGGATGTCTTCGTCCACTACTCCGCGATCAACGCGGCCGGGTTCCGCTCCCTCGAGGAGAACCAGGTCGTGAACTTCGACGTCACGCAGGGTCCGAAGGGCCCGCAGGCGGAGAACGTCACCCCGGCCTAGTTGCCCGGGTCGGCGATCGCTGACTAGCAGCAGTACCCAAGGAGCCCTTTCCCGTACGGCAACGTACGGGAAAGGGCTCCTGCCTTTTCCGTTCCGCCGCTAGAGCCCCACCTCCGCCCACACCGTCTTGCCCGGCGGACGCTCGGCCACGCCCCACGCCGTCGCCAGCGCCTCCACCAGCAGCAGCCCGCGCCCGGACTCCGCCTCCCCGGCCGGCTCCGGACGCAGTGGCCGGCGCGCGGCCCTGGTGTCGGTCACCTCGATGCGGAGCACCGTGCCGAGCGCCAGCCGGAGCTCGAACTCGTGCCCCGGTACGTGGCCGTGCAGCACCGCGTTCGCCGCCAGCTCCGCGACGATCAGCGCGGCCCGGTCGGAGCGCTCGCTCCCGTGCGGCACGCCCCACGCGTCCAGCTGCCCGAGCGCCAGCTTCCGCGCACTGCTCGCACCCCGCCGCGTACTGCCGAACCGCCGCGCGAACTCGACCGTGGGGGTGGTCATTTGGGAATTCATGTCACCGAGCGTGACGAGATGTGCGTACGCTGAACAAGGGGTGTCGCCCGACACCGGCCTTTCTGTACGGGTACGGCGAAAGTCCTGTACGAGTCGTCGCCCGTGACCCCTGGAGACGTACATGGATGATGACGACGGCCTCACGTCGGAGCTGTTCATCGCCGTGGGTGAGCAGCTGAAGGTGCTGCGCGTCCGGGCCGGGCTGACCCAGAAGGAGTTCGGCCGGATCGTCGGCTACACGGAGAGCCAGATCTCCGCGATGGAGCGGGGCGTACGGACCACGCAGCCGGACTTCCTCGACAAGGCGGACGACGTCCTGAACGCGGGGGGTGTGCTGAGGGCTGCGCGCAAGGCGATCGAGAGCGCCCAGGCGCGGGCGCGGGTGCGGCACCCCGGCTGGTTCCGGGATTACGCGAAGGAGGAGGCGGAGGCGGTCGCGCTGCACGACTACAGCACGCAAGCGGTGCCTGGTCTGCTCCAGACCGAGGAGTACGCGCGGGCTATCTTCACGCACCGCCGCCCATTGCTGGACGACGCGACCATCGAGAAGCGGGTGGCGGACCGGCTGGCCCGGCAGCAGATCTTTGAGCGATGGCCTCCGCCAACGGCGAGCTTCGTGCTGGAGGAAGCCGTGCTGCAACGGCGCACCGGCGGCCCGCGCGTCCATGCCGATCAGCTATTGCAGTTGCTGCGCATCGGCAAACTGCGCCCCGTCGAACTCCAGGTAATGCCGAACGACCGCGAAGAACACCCTTGCATGGATGGCCCGTTCATCATGCTGACGCCCAAGGGGCGCCAACAAGTGGCCTACTTGGAGGTACAGGGGTACCCCCGGTTGATCACCGATCCCAACGAAGTCCGTGTCTTCAGTGAGCGCTATGGGATCATCCGGGCGCAGGCTCTCACCCCACGGGAGTCTCTGTCCCTGATCGAGAAGATGCTGGGAGACGCATGAACTGGTTCAAGAGCAGCTACAGCGGCGGCGAGGGCGGCGCCTGCGTCGAAGTCGCCTACGACTGGCACAAGTCGAGCTATAGCGACGGCGAAGGCGGCGCCTGCGTCGAGGTCGCCGCACACCCCGCCGCCATTCACGTCCGGGACTCCAAGGTCACCCAGGGCCCGGAGATCACCGTCGTACCGCACGCCTGGGCCGCGTTCGTCTCGTACGCCGCGCGGTAACCACCGACACGGCGAGGGGCCCGGCACCGTGACCGGTGCCGGGCCCCTCCCCACACGAACTACCTCACACCGCCAGCAGCTCCGGCTTCGGCATGACCGCCGTCGCGAAGACCAGCTGGGTGAGGAGCATGATCCCGAACAGCGCTCCCCCGCCGCCCAGTGCCAGCGGCAGCACCGGCATCAGCAGCAGGAACACCGCCGCCGTGCGGAAGCCGCCCGGCGTCCCGTACCTCTTGAGCAGGCCCAGGAGGAGGAGCAGGAACAGCGAGACCGCCGCGACGTACAGCATGAGGTTCACGCCGTCCGCCAGCTGCTCTCCGAACGAGAGCGCGCCGCGCGGGGTCAGCGCCATGGCCAGGAACCAGCCGATCGCACAGACCGGTACGTACCTCGCCGCGCAGCGCGGGAACCAGGGTGCGTGGGTCACTTCGGCGGATCCTTCATGCATTGGGCGGAGTTCCAGTACCGCATGTCCTTGTTGCCGTACCAGGGCATCGAGTCCAGACCGGAGACGTGGTCCATCCGGTCATGGCCCACCACCAGCGGCTTCTGCGTCCGACGGTACTGGACGACCTCCATGTCCGGGTAATGGTCTCCCTTCCTGGTCACCGTCACGGAGCCCTTGTTGGCGGCGATCGTCACATGGGTGTCCACCGAGAACAGGGGCATCAGGCTGTTCACCCCGGCTATGCCGAGGTCGAGTTTGGACGAGTTCGAGTGGTACTGGCCGAGGAAGCTGTAGTTCACGATGTTGCGGCCGGTGACGCTCCCCGACGGGTAGTCGTTGAGCGACAGCGGGTCCGCCGGGATCATCCGTGACGGCGACTCGATGTCGTACCCCTCGCCGCCGCCCGCCTGGCTGAGCAGGTACGACGAGACGTGCTTGGTGGAGGGCCGGGTGTGGGAGGGCGAGACCTTGAAGGTCACGTCACCCGTGGCGGTGTCCCAGAACAGGACCATGCGGTAGGCCGCGTCCGGGTCCGTGCTGTACTCCCGGTTGTCGCCGAGCAGCTGGTAGCCCAGGCCCGGGATCTTCATCGCGTCCTTCGTGTGGATGAAGAACTTCATCATGATGATGCCCCGGTCGGGGCCCTTGCCCACGTTGAAGTGGCCGAACTGGGTGCCCTTCTCGCCGTGCGACCACATGGCCCTCTTGGCGATGGCGTACGGCGAGTAGTGGCGGGCCACCTTGTGCACCACGCGGTGGACGATCCGCTTGATCCGGTGGAACACCTTCTTGACCGCGTGTTTGATCTTCTTGAAGATGTGGCCGATGTGGAACTCGCCGCTCGGGTCGCTGTCGGTGACCGGCGAGTTGTTGGCGTACGCGTACCCGTTGATCTGCTGCGGGTCCGAGAGGTCCATGACCGGGTCCACCGAGGCGAACCGGCCGTTGGCCGCGTCGTACTCCCGGGCTCCCATGTGCGTGAGGCCCGTGGACTTGTCGGTGGTGCCGCCCACGAAGCCCCGGTCGCCCGGCCAGCCCGACTGCGGCTGGGTGCCGCGCGGGGTGCCGAACGGGCCGGAGACGCGGCGGGTGACCGACAGGGTGACGGAGTCGACCGCCACCTCGTCGGTGCCCTGGTGGTCACCGAGGAGGTAGGTGATCGTGCCGTCCGAGCCGCGCGCGACCGTCGTGTTGCCGGCCGTGTAGTAGCGGACGCCGCTCACGGTGTCGCTCGCCCTGGTCAGCGTCAGCTCCTCCGCGCCCAGGTACAGGGTCACCGCGCCCGGGTCCCGGCGCAGCAGCCGGGAGCCGTCGGCGTCGTAGAGGAACGTGGAGGTCTGGCCGTCGATCGTGGAGGAGGCGAGGTTGCCCTCGGCGTCCCAGGTCAGCTTCTGGTCCCCGGCCGAGGTCACCCGGCGGGTGGTGTTGCCGGAGGCGTCGTACTCGAACGCGTCGGTGCGCGCCCCGGGACCGGTGACGTCGACCTTGTCCATGCCGTGCGGACGGGTCTCGCCCGGCTGCGGGTAGGAGTAGCCGCGCCGGACGTCCTTGGCGGTGTCGCCGGTGACGTCGTGCTGGACCTCGGCGGCCCGGTTGCCGACCGTGTCGTAGGTGTACGAGTACCAGTACGGGTCGACGCCGCCCACCTTCGGGCGCACGTCTGTCGACGGCTTCAGCGCGCAGTCGTCCGTGCCGGTCCACGCGTGCGAGAGCCGCGCCGCGAAGTCGTAGGTGAAGCACTGCGTGTCGGTGACCGACTTGTCGTCGCGGTCGTTGCGGATACGGGTGATGTTGCCGGCCGCGTCGTAGCTGTAGACCTTGCTGTCGATGGTCTGCGGGCCCTGCGACTCGCGGTCGTTGACCACGCTGCTGAGCCGGTGGGTGTCCTCCTCGTAGGTGTACGTCTGCACCGTGCGTCCGCCGACCGCGCCCAGCACGGTCTGGAGGATCTCACCGGACGGGGCGTACTGGTTGCCCAGCGAGTACACGTCCGTGCCGTTGCCGACCGTGGTCGCCAGGCCGTAGTCCGTGTAGCCCTGTCGGACGGTCTCCGTAGGAAGCCCGCCGCCGGCCGGGAAGGTGGTGGTGTTGGCCAGGCCGGTGGTCGGCGTGTAGGTCGAGCTGAACTCGTAGGTGCCCTGGAGCTTGCCCTCGGCCGCCGGGACCGTGATCACCGAACCGGTGGCCCGGCCCGCCGTGTCATAGCCCTTGACGGCCGTGGTGTAGGCGTTGCCGCCGTCCCAGCGGGTCGAGGAGCTGAGCATCTTCTTGCCGCCGGCCAGCGTGTCGTACGTCCACTCGGCGAGCTTGGGGCCTGTGACGCCGTCCTTGCGCAGACTGGTGGGACGGCCGATCTCGTCGTAGGTGTACGCCAGCGTGGTGCCTCGGGCGTCCTTCGTCGTCTCCGTCCTGCCGTCGGGCGTGAACGTCGTGGAGACGGCGCCCTTGTCCGGGTCGTACGAGGTGATCTGCCGGCCGCGCAGGTCGAACGTGGCCGACCAGGTGTTGCCCGCCGCGTCGACCAGCTTCGTCAGCCGGTCGGCGGTGTCGTAGGTGTATTTCAGCGCCTCGTACTTGTCGGCGCTCGCGCCGATCACCGGGTTGCGGTCCTTGTACTGGCGCAGCTCGACCGGCTTGTCGTGGGCGTTGCTGACCACCAGCGTGGCGGCGGCGCCGCCCGGCGGGAGGGTCGCCGTCCAGTCGCCGCCGTAGGTGGTGGTCGTGCGCCACCGCTCGGTGCCCTTGGTGAGCGCGATGGAGGCGGTGGTGCGGCCCATGCCGTCGAACTCGGTCACGGTCTGCGCCGGGACCTGGCTGTCGGGCACCGCGAGGACGGCCGTCGCGACCGGCTGGTCGTTGTAGTACTCGGCGTTGTCCTTGTAGGTGCGGCCCTGGCTGTCGTAGAAGCTGTCCGTGATCAGCCGGCCCGTGCCGCCGTACGCCTCGGTCTGGGTCTGGCGCTTGCGCAGCAGACCGTCGTAGAGCGTCACCGCCTTGCGGTACTTGCCGCTCTCCAGCAGCGTGTTGGAGGTGACGGCGCTCGGGCCGTCATTGCGTACCTGGTAGGAGAAGGTGACGTCGGCGGAGGCGGGCTTGACGCGGCCCGGCTTCCAGGCGGCGGTGAGCTGCCCCAGCGCGTCGTACTCCTGGCTGGTGACCCGGCCGTTGGCGTCGGTCGCCTTCAGGGTGAGCCCGCGCAGACCGTCGAGGTCGACGCTGGTGATGAAGCCCTTGTTGTCGGTGGTCTTCACCGTGGTGGGCTGGGCACCGGTCGCCGGGGTGTACGCGGTGAGGGTCTTGGCCCCGGCCGCGTCGACGGTCTGCGTCATCCGCCCGTACGCGTCGTAGAGCGCGGTGGAGGTGGTGACGTACACCGGAAGACCGGCGCTGTAGTGGTCCAGCTCCTCGATCTTGGAGGGCATCGCCTTGCCCGCGACGGGCGCGGCGCCGTACGCGCTGGTGTCGTACGTGGTGCGGGTCTCGCCGGTGACCGTGCTCGCGGTGGGAGCCGTGCCGCAGACGGTGGAGCTCTTCTGCTCGGCGGCGATGTAGGCGATCAGGTAGTTGGTGGTGTCCGGGGTGACGTAGGTGGTGCGGGTGCACTGCTCGTCGCCCGAGACGGAGATGTCGCCCTCGTCCGAGGCGGTGAGGGTCTGGCCGTAGGCGTCGAAGGTGGCGGACGAGCGCGTGGTGCGCCAGCTGCCGTCGTCCAGCAGGGTCCTGTCGGTGCTGGACTCGGTGTCCGTCTGGTAGGCGTGCAGATCGGTGGTGCCGGGACGGGGCTGCGTCGCGGTCAGCTTCGACCACGGCTTGTCCACGGACGACTCGACGATCCTGCCGCCGTCCTTGTCGTAACTGGCGCTCTCCAGCTCCTGGCCGCCGTACTGCTCGGCGTCGGTGTACAGGGCGCCGAAGGAGTCGGCCACCTGGGCACCCGCGATGCCCCGCAGGTACGTCGTCTCCGACAGCGTCCTGTTGGACGTGCCGGTCCGGGTGCGGACCTTGCCGTAGCCCCGGTAGTCGCTGTACGTGCGGTGCTTGTCGAGGGTGAACTCGCTGGTGTCCTTGGCCCAGGCGATCCCGCCCAGGTACTCGTACTCGGTCACCTCCGAGTCGGTGCCCGCGACCTTGTCGTCCTCGGTCACCTTGGTCACCACGTACTTGTGGAACCAGTCCTTGACCGGCACGCTGCCGCCCTCGGGGGTCCACCAGTTCGGGTAGCAGCGCTTGGTGTTGGTCGCCTCGTCCGGCGGGCTCGCGTAGGCGCACTCGGTCGGCGAGTACTCGACGAGGGTGTCGGCGCCGTACTCCGAACTGATGCGCGTGACGCGGTACTTGTTCAGCGGCGGGCGGCCCTCGGAGGCGTCCACGCGGTTGGGCATCAGGGTGCCGCCGAAGGTCACCGCCGGGTTCGACAGGGCGGTGCCGCCCGCCTTGCCGGTGCGGGTGATCGAGTCGAGCCACAGCCCGTTGCCGCCGGTGTCACCGGTGCCGGGGAAGCTCTGCCCGAAGGTCCAGGTGTCGATGTCCGCGTAGCCGGTGCCCTTGAGAGCCTGGGTGGTGACCGAGGTCAGCCGCTTCTTCGACCAGAACGACGGCGAGCCGTTGAGGCAGTCCGCGCCGACCGTGCAGACCTCGTCGACCGGGGTGTCCGGCCAGTTCGAGGCGTGCGCCTTGTCGAAGGCGCAGTCGGCGGCGGTGCCCAGGCAGCGGTCGGCCATGGCGAAGTTCACCTTGGCGGCGGGCTGGGCCGCGTAGATCTGTCCGGCGCGGTGGCCGTACTCGATGTGGTCGAGGTAGCCGCCGCGGGTGTAGCCGGCGTCGGCCTTGGGCTTGGTGGTCGTGGAGCCGCCGGAGTTCTTGGCGTAGGCGTTCTTCTCCTGGGTGTAGAAGAGTGCCATCGCGTCGCCGTGCGGATCGACCACGTAGTCGAGGTTCCAGCGCCAGCCCTGGTTGCGGACCGAGTCCGTGAAGGCGGTGGCGTGGCCGGGCTCGCCGGTGTGGTTGGCGTAGACCGGGACGGTGTAGGCGGAGCCGGTCTCGGTCTTGCCGGTGGTCCAGCCGGGCAGGCGGTTCTTGCCGAACCAGTACTGGGTGCCGTCGAGCGTGGTCACCTTCCAGTACTCGTTGTCGTCGTCACCGTTGCTGGTGTCGGTGGCGGTGCCCTTGATCCGCTCGATGCGCGAGCCGTCGTCCTCGGCGGGCCGCCACACGTCAGCGGTGCCGGTCCTGACCAGCTCGGTCGAGGAGCCGTTCAGGGACATCATCGCGTTGTCCGAACGCCAGCACAGATCACCGGACTTGGCCGGGGCGTTGGTGCCCGTACCGTTGTCGTCCTTGCACGCCATGTACTGCCGCTCGATGAAGCCCATCTCCATCTGCCAGCCCTCGCCCAGCGCGGAGGGCTGGTTGTTGCTGGAGGCGGTGCGGCCGTCGACACCCGAGGAGGAGTAGGCGAGGGCGAGCTTGGGGGACAGCTCCCCCGGGACGGGCGGCACCTGAAGCGGATACTCCCAGGAGAACCCGCCCTCGTTGCCCCCGGCGGTCCAGTTCCCGGACGCGGAGAGCGAGGTCGCCTTGAAGTCCCCGTTGGCCCCGTCGGGGGCCGCGGTGGCAGCGAGCACGGTGAAGGCGGGCGCGGCCGAGGCCATGGCCGCGCCCTTCGTCCCGGCGTCCGGCGCCACGTCGACCTCGGCCGTCAGCAGCCCGGACGTGGAGTCGTTCCGCGAGGCCAGCGGCGTGACCGTACGGCACTGCGCCTTCTCCGGCGTCGTCAGGGCACACCCGGGCAGCTGTACGAGCCGCAGCCGGGTGGCCCAGTCCGCCCCGTACGCCCCCCGGAACCCCTTGTAGTCG
>NZ_JBJHPC010000206.1:0-11307 GCF_045257485.1 Streptomyces sp. YS-3
GTACGGGCTCAACGCCCAAGGTCCCCACCGGAATGCCCGAGGGCGCGTACAGGCGGTGATTTCGGTACGCGCCCTCGGGCATTCCGGTGGGGACCTTGGGCGTTGAGCCCGTACTGCTAGTCGCTGGTGGTGTTCTGCGGAGGCTGTCCGGTAACGCTGTCGGCCTTCAGTGCCTTGAGCGCCTTGGTGATTCGCTCGGTGGCGGCCTTGTGGTTACGCCTCTTGAGCTCTGCGCGCATGTCCGCGACGGAGGGCAGGCCGGTGCCGTTGGCGAGATCGCATGCGATGGCCCGTAGTTCGGCATCGGTCAGGTCGGGCTCGCGTCCGGGCGAGCCGCCCTTCCCCTTCCCGGTCCGCGTCCGTTCCGGCTTCACCGGCGCGTTCCGTTCCGGAACCGTGCTGACCGGATCCGCGTCGCGGTGAGCGGCCAGGGCACGGGCCTCTTCCGGTTCGTGCTCGCGTGCCGGGTGCGTCTGGTCATGGGAACGCGGAGCGGTACCGGAAGCCGACGCCCCCGGCGTTCCGGATACGGCAGCCGGTACACCGACGGGGCCGGCGGAGGGGGTGACCGGCGTTACCTGCTCCGGACCGGAGACCGGATCCGGGCGGTCGGCGGGACGCTCGACGAGCTGGTGGATCTGCCGCATCAGCACGGCGAAGGCCAGCATCGCGGCCAGCGGAGGAACCGCGGCGACCACATAGTCGAGAAACGGGACCGCGTCGGCGCGGTTCGCACCGCTGACCCCGGCCACGTTCAGCGCGATGGAGCCGACCGATCCGATCACGGTCTCGGCGATGGCCCACCGATCGGTGACACGGCGCAGTCCCGCGCGGAGCATGAGCAGTTCGCCCGCGACGATGAAGGCGTCCAGGGTCGCGGGCCAAGCCCAGCGGCGGACCGGTGAGCTTCCCAGTCCATGCTGGCCGGCGACATCGGCCAGGTGCGCGTACGAGAGCGCGAAGGCTCCAGCGGTGAGGACGATGATGACGGCCCCAGCCACGATGAGCACGGTCCGCTCGGCGGCGTGCTTGGTCGTCATCTCTCACCTTCCACCGTGACGAACACGTTCGCGATCCGTACGAGCCGGGGGCTTAAGGAGCCTGCGGGGGAACACGCTGGCGTCGGCCCTGGCGGAGGCGATTGGGCCGATGGCAAAGGGGGCGGCGGTGGTGCAGGGCAAGCGGAGGCACTCCAGACGGGGTTGGGCGGTGGCCACCCGGCGAGGTGGCGAGCGCGGGGTGGCCGCCGTGCGGCGTGGTGACTCGTACCACTCGTTACATGCCTGGTCAGAGCAGGTACGAGAGAAATTGCGATGACGAGACGACTCGTTGCGGGCAGATCACCCGTACCTGCGCTGACCTGCGTGGATACGAGTGGTACGAGACAAGTCGGGTCAGGCTGCGGTGCCGGGGCCGGGCTCCCCCGCAGGGTCGGGCTGTGGGCAGTAGCGGGCCCAGGCATCGAGGAACTGGTTGCGCGCGAAGCCCTTGGCCTGGGCACTGTCGGGGAACCGGCGCGTGCTGGAGCCGATGCCGTAGTCCTTCAGCAGCTCCTGCAAGCCCCGCGCGGTCAGGCCCGTGGCGCCGTACTCGGCCCACGGCGCTTCGGCGTCCTCGTTGAGGTAAGTGAGCAGGGTGCGTGTCCGCAGGACGGGCGGGTCGCCATGGAAGGCGAAGGCCCTGCGGACGTCGACGAGGATCCGGGTCTTCAGGCCGCTGTCCTCGTCCTGGCCGGCCTCGTAGGCGGCCATGGAGCGGCAGGCGGCACGGGCCAGTGCGGGCCAGTCGCCTCCGGCGAGGTCGGCCACGATCACCAGGGGTTCCCAGGTGTCGGCCGCGCGGTCCTCGACCGGCATGAACGGCTCCAGGTCCACCGCCTGCGGGTACAACGGCGTCAGCCAGGTGGAGAGCCGGTCGCGGACCGCGTTCAGCGCGGGGGTGTCGCGGCCGACGCGAAAGGAGGCCACCCTCTCGCCCGGTGCCCGGCGGCGCATCCGAATGACCACGGACCGGTCCATGATCGTGTCCGGTAGGTCGCCGATCCCGGCGAGCGCGGCCATGGCGAAGGTGGGGAAGGCCACTGGCTTGTGCTCGGGACCTGTGACCCGCAGGGTGGGCCGGTTGCGCTGGTGCCCGGCGTTCAGCAGGCCGCGCAGTTCCTCGTTCTTCTCCGCCACTTTGGCGGTGCCGAAGAGGGTGTCGGCCTCGTCCAGCAGGAGGGTCGGCGGGTCCTCGTCGGTGATCGAGCGGAAGATCGCCGCAGGGCTGGCGTTCATCGTGATCAGGCGGTTGTGCACGGTCTCGGTCACCATGTCCAGCAAGCGCGACTTACCGCACCGTTTGGCCGGACCGACCACTGCCAGGCGAGGCGCATGCTGCCAGGCACGCTGGAGATGCGTGGCTGCGATCCACAACGTCACGGCCGTGAGGGCCTCCTCGCTCGGCATGACGACGTACCGCTTGATCTGCGTCCGCAGATCAGACAGCACCAGCGCCCCCTCGGGCTGCTCTTCGTCGGGTATCTCCTCCGGTCCGTGCGCCAGCTTCTTTTCCCCGGCGCCTTGGCCCTCGTCACCGTGGTCGATGTCTGGCTCCTCGGCTCCCTCGTCGCCACGCGGGTGTGTGCCGGGCTGGCCAGGGACAGCCACCGTGGGCCACTCCCCGGGGGTGGGTGCGGAATAGGGCTCAGGCGTGGCAGGTTGCATGAGGCGGCTCCTCGTCTGGCGGTGGCGGGCTGGCACGCCCTTGCCGCCGGGTTGGTACACATCAGCGATGTAGGGGAGTTGAGGGCCTCCGGCGTGGCACCGCCGGAGGCTAGCTTCGTTCTCGCGGGCACTCGGCCACGGCGAGGGAAGACGGACAGTACGTAGACGCCTGTCCACAGTCCAGCGCTTCTGTGTCAGCTCAGCGCAGAAACGTCTGCTAGGGCCCCGCCCCTTCACGCCGCCAGACCCAGCAGCTGCCACAGATCCGCGGTCACCACCCGGTAAGCGTTGCCCAGTCGCAGCACCTTGCACGGGTAAGCGCCCCGCTTCGCCAGCTCGTACCCCTTGCTCCGGCCGAGACCCAGAGCCCGGTTGCCCGTGTCCAGGTCAACCGACACCGGTAGAGCGAGCAGCTCCTCCCGGCTCATCCCCTTCACGGCCTTCGACTGTCCGGCCGCCACGTCTTCGCGCATGCAGTTCGCCCCTTTCGGTGCAGCCCTCGGCGAACGCGGTCATCACATCCGTCTCCAGGCGCCTACAAACCAGGATGGCGAAGCTAATGTGTCTGCATGACACAAGACCGTTTCGATGATGGAACTGACGAGGACGACGACTTCCCGGAGTGGGAGGACCGGGTCAAGGCGAACGTGGCCAGCGAAGTCCGGCGCAGAAGGAAGGAGCGGGGATGGAGCGCGCAGGAACTGGCGGACCGCTGCGCGCAGCTCGGGCATCCCATCCCGCGCAACGTGATCGCCAACATGGAGTCCGGCCGCCGGGCCAACCTCCCCCTCGTGGACGTCATGGTCCTGGCCGCCGCCCTGAAGACGTACCCGGCCTGCCTGATCTTCCCGGTCGGCTACGTCGATGAGACCCAGGAACTCCCGTTCCAGCAGCTCGTGCCCACCTGGGAGGCCCTGCGCCGCTTCACCGGCGAGGAGCACGTACCCGGCTACGACGCGGGCCTGCTCCCTGCCTTCGAGCGTCACGCCAGCCTCGTCCGAACGGCCCTGGCCGGGCTCGAAGAGGAAGAACGGGCACGGTTCGCGGCCAAGACAGCCACCAGCCGCGCCCAGCAGGAAGAAGCAGAGCGCCAGCGGGCCAAGTACGGCGATCAGGCCATCGCCGCCAAATACCGGCTCCGCATCCTCCGCCGCGAACTCCGCGAGGAGGGAGCCATCACGCCCGATCTACCTCCCGCGCTGGGCGACGTAGATCCGCCCGAACCCGATACCGACACAGACACCACGGAGGAACGCGTTTGAAGGGCTCCACCCACCGCCGCTGCTACTGCCGCGACGCGAACACCGGCAAGCCGCTCGGCAAGAACTGCCCCAAGCTCGCCAGCCGCAAGCACGGCTCGTACTCCATACGTCAGGAGCTGCCGCCCCGCGAGGACGGCACCCGTCGCGCCTTCAACCGCGCGGGCTACGAGTGGCTGAAGACCGCCCAGGCCGACCTCGACCACGTCCGCGGCCTGATTGCCCTGGCCGACGCCGACGAGCCGGAGGATCTGGAGCGCATCGTCGCCCTGCTGGAGCAGATCGTCGAGGACAAGGCCCCGCTCCCCGACATAGAGGAGACCCGGCGCCGCCTCCGTGCCGGGCAGGACCTTGTCGGCAAGATGACCGTCGGTGAGTGGCTGGACATCTGGCTCGCGGGCAAGAAGAGCCGCAAAACCACCATCAACGGATACGCGGGGCATATCCGTTTGCACCTCAAGCCCCGGATCGGCCATGTCCGTCTGGACCGGCTGAACGTCGGCCACTTGGTGGAGATGTTCGACGCGATCGCCGACGAGAACGAGGTGATCGCTTCAGAGAACGCGGCCCGGCTCGTGCAGATCGCCCGGTGCAAGCCGAGCAAGCCGGGACGTCCGGTCGCGAGCGAGCGTCAGCGACTGACCAAGGAGCGGGCCGCGCTCGCGGAGATGAAGCCGTTCCGGCGGCAAACAGGACCGGCTACGCGGCAGAGCATCCGGCGCACTCTGCGCGCCGCGCTCAACGCCGCGATCAGCCGCCAGTACATCACCTTCAATCCGGCCTCCCACGTCGAACTGGAGTCGGGCAAGCGGCCCAAGCCCCTGCTGTGGACCGACGAGCGGGTGGCACGCTGGCGGGCGACCGGGGAGAAGCCCTCCCCGGTCATGGTGTGGACCCCGGCCCAGATCGGCGTCTTCCTCGACGCCGCAGAAGGCGACCGGCTGTATCCCCTCTTCCATCTCATGGGCACCCGCGGGCTGCGGCGCGGCGAGGGCGTCGGCCAGGAATGGACGGACGTCGACCTCGACGCCGGCCAGATAACCCCGGCCAAGGAGCTGGTCGTCGATGGCTGGGACCCGTACGAATCGGCGCCCAAGACGGACGGCAGCGCGAGCACCATCGCGCTCGACAGCCTGAACGTGGCCGTCCTGCGGGCTCATCGCGAGCGTCAACAAGCGGAACGCGAGAGGTGGGGTGATGCCTGGCAGGAGACCGGCAAGGTCTTCACGCAAGAGGACGGCTCGTGGCTCCACCCGGAGACGGCCTCGGCGACCTTCCGCCGCATCCTCGCCAACACTGACCTGCCGCCAATCACCCTCCGGGACCTCCGGCACGTCGCCGCGACGATCACGCACGGAAGCGGCGGCGACCTCCACACGATCAAGGAGACGCTGCGGCACTCCACGATCACGCTGACCTCGGACACGTACACGAGCCTGCTCCCCGAGGTCGACCAAGCGGTGGCCGAAGCGGCAGCGAGGCTCATACCCCGGACCCGACCGTCCGCATCCTCAGCCTGACCAAGCGCGCTCTCCGGGTGCGTCCTGTCCGCTCTGCGGCGAATATGAACTCGTCGCAGAGCGGATCGGCATCGCCACGTAGGCGGCGCCCGATTCGATTCGCTGCCCGGTAGCAGGGCACCCCATTAGGCCAATAGCCACCAGCCTGCGGATACCTGTTGTGTCGGCCTCAGCGACAGCAAATGGGCTGGCTGGCAGTGGTCCATCAAGGGTGGCTCACCTCCGTCACCCCATCGTCAGAGACCAGAGGAGTCGTTCCATGCCGAACCCTCCCGTTCCCCCGGCAACAGTCCGTTCCGGCAACGCCCCGGTCCGCTCCTGGGTCCGCAGGATTACGCAAGGCGGCCAACTCACGGAGACTTGCCCGCCTTACTGCACCGACACGCACTTCAATGACGACTCCGGGGCAGTGGACGACTTGACCCACGGCTTCCACTTCGACGGTCCAGAGCTGCCTCTGTTCGACTCCGAGCAAGGATCCGCCCCCGTCCCGGTCCTCGCCGGCCGCGTCCAGATCAGCCCCTACAGCATCAGCCAGAGGAAGCGAGCGCCGCACCTCGTGCTTGAACCAGTCCAAGACGAGGTCATAGAGAACCTCTCGCCCGACGAGTTCGCCGAAATCATCTCGAAGATTCGCGCGCAATGCGACGTCCTGGATGAAATCCACGCCCGGTTCGTCGCCATCCATGCAGAGTGGACGGAGACGCTGCCGTGAAGGTCACTTTCCCGACGCCCAAGGCGGGCCGCTGCGAAGCCCTCGCCAACCAGTGCACCGGCAGGGACTGCGGGGAGGATGTCGCCTCTCAGGACCGTCTCCACCGTGCTCTCTCACACTCCATGACCGGAAGCTACGGCAATGCCCTCATGGAGTTCGCGGTCATCCACTGGGCAGAGGATGCAGTACCCGAGATCGAGTTCGTCGGGGACGGCTCATGGCCCTCGCTGAACCTTGAGCAGGTCGACGAGCTCATCGCGGACTTCGACCGCCACCTTCAGAGCCTCCGCGCGGCGCGCGAACACATGGCCCTGCTCACGGAGCCGTCCGTGCACCGCACGTCCGCCTCATGACCAGGCCCTGACGGCGCATCCGCTCACGCATCGCTCACGCACGGGCCCCAACTGACCCTCAGAACACAGGAGCGCCCCGGCCGGTGATCCCCGGCCGGGGCGCTCCTGTGCAGGTCAGAGGGGGTGAACCCTCCGCCACTCGATGTAGGCCATGTCGGACTCGAACCGACAACCAACGGATTAAAAGTCCGCTGCTCTGCCAATTGAGCTAATGGCCCCTGGCATACCGCACCCCCGCAGCATAGCCCGACAGTGCCCGGCAGCCGATCGGGTATCGGGTGCCGGGCCTGTTGCGGCCCGTTCGGGCCTCTTCGTGGCCGGTATGCGCAGGTCACGACGGACGGTGCGGGCGGGTCAGCGGGAGCCGGGGTGGGGCGGGCGCAGGAACCAGTGGCGGGCCGAGGCGAACCACCACACCGCCGCGAAGCCCAGCACCACCAGCACCGCCACCGGTGCGTAGTTGAAGTTCTCCCATGTCACCGGGGACAGCTGGGGCAGCATGAACAGGACCGTGATCAACGCCACCCACGCCACCGCCGCCACGCCGATCGGGCGGGACCAGCGGCCCAGCTGCCAGGGGCCGGGGGTGAACGCGTCGCCCTTGAGCAGCCTCAGCAGCGTCGGGATCACATACGCGATGTACAGGCCGATCACCGCGATCGACGTCACCGCCGCGTACGCCGTCACGTTGATCAGATACGGCAGGCCCAGCGCCAGCGCGCCCACCGTGGCCAGCCAGACCGCTGCCACCGGGGTGCGGGTGCGGGGGCTCACCGTGTGCCAGACGCGGGAGAACGGGAGCGCGCCGTCGCGCGAGAACGCGTAGATCATGCGGGAGTTGGCCGTCACCGACGCCATCCCGCAGAACAGCTGCGCCCCGATGACCACCAGCAGGAGCAGCTTGCCCGCCGTCGCCCCCAGCGCGTCCAGGAGGATCTGGGCGGGCGGCGCGCCGGTCGCCGAGCCGAGCTCGTCGTCGTACGACTGGATGGCATACGTGAAGCCGAGCAGGAGGACGAACCCGGCGATCCACGAGGTCCAGATCGCCCGCACGATCCCGCGCGGGCCCGCGGTCGCCGCGTCGTGGGTCTCCTCGGTCATGTGCGCGGAGGCGTCGTAGCCGGTGAAGGTGTACTGCGCCATCAGCAGGCCGATCAGGACGACGTAGAAGCCGCTGCCCCAGCCGGTGTTGTTCACGTAGTGGGTGAAGACGAACCGCGTGGAGCGGTGGTGGTCCGGGGTGAACGCCAGCGCGCCCGCGATCGCCGCCACGCCCAGCACGTGCCACCACACGCTCACGCTGTTGAGGAGCGCCACGATCCGTACGCCGAAGGTGTTCAGCAGGCCGTGCAGGAGCAGGATCGCCGCGAAGAGCGCGATCGTACGGCCGGGGGTCACCTCGAAACCCCACTGGAGGTTCAGGTACGCGCCCAGGAACGACGCCGCCCCGAAGTCGATCCCGGCCGTCACCGCGACCTGGCCCAGCACGTTGAACCACCCCGTGAACCACGCCCAGGCCGCCGCGCTGCGCTCCGGCGCGAGGCGGTGCGCCCAGAAGTACAGGCCCGCCGAGGTCGGATACGCCGAGCAGATCTCGGCCATCGACAGCCCGACCAGCAGGGTCATCAGGCCCACCCCGACCCAGCCCCAGGTGATCAGGGCGGGGCCGCCGGTGTTCATGCCGAACGCGTACATCGTCAGACAGCCGGAGAGCACCGAGATGATGGTGAACGAGACGGCGTAGTTGGCGAAGCCGGACATCCGGCGCGCCAGCACCTGGGTGTAGCCGAGCTGTGCCAGCCGCTCTTCGTCGGACGTCGCCGCACCGCCGCCGCCCGCCGGACCGAGATCCTCCGGAGCCCCGTGGGCATCCGGATTCGTACTCGCGTCACTTGTCATGCCCCCAGCGATTCCCTCGCGGAGGGCCGGACATGCGCCACCGTTGGCCAAAAGAAGCCCGCAGACGGAAGGGCCCGTACCGCACCCATCGGGTGCCGTACGGGCCCTTCACTCACTCAGTCGGCGTGTCAGCCGTTGCGCTTCCAGCGCGGCTTGTCGTCACGGCGGCCGAAGGAGCCGGTGTTCGTGCCGGTGCCGGTGCCACCGCGGTGGTCGTCACGACGGCCGTACGGACGGTCGCCGGTGCCGCCGGAGCGGAAGCCGCCCGAGGGGCGGTCGTTGCGGTCGCGGTTGAACGGGCGGTCGCCGCCACCGGAGCGGAAGCCGCCACCGGTGGGACGGTCACCGCGGTCGCGGTTGAAGCCACCGCCGCGGTTGTCGTCACGACGCTCGAAGCCACGGTCGTTGCGGTCACGGTTGAAGCCGCCACCCGCCGGACGGTCACCACGGTCGCGGTTGAAGCCGCCACCCGCGGGACGGTCGTTGCGGTCACGGTTGAAGCCACCGCCCGCCGGACGGTCGCCACGGTCACGGTTGAAGCCGCCACCCGCGGGACGGTCGTTGCGGTCGCGGTTGAAGCCACCACCGCGGTTGTCGTCACGACGCTCGAAGCCACGGTCGCCACGGTCACGGTTGAAGCCACCGGACGGACGGTCGTCGCGGCGGAAGCCGCCACCGGCGGGACGGTCACCACGGTCACGGTTGAAGCCGCCACCCGCGGGACGGTCGTTGCGGTCGCGGTTGAAGCCGCCGCCACGGTTGTCGTCACGACGGTCGTCGCGGCGGAAGCCACCACGGTCGCCACGGTCCCCGCGGTCGTCACGACGGCCGAAGTTGCCCCGGTCGTCACGGCGCTCGTAGGCACGCTCCTGGGCGACCGGCTCGGCGGCCACCACGGCGGCGGCGACCTCGGCCTCGGCGGCCACGGCGACCTCGGCGACGGCTGCCTCCGGGTCCTCACCGCGCTCACGGGCGGAGCGGGCGACCAGACGGTCGGCCTCCTCGCGGAGCTCGGCGGCGCGGCGCGTCAGACGCTCCAGCTGCTTGGTGAGCTCGGCGACCTCGCGCTCGGCCTGCTTGGCGGCGTTGTTCGCGGAGTCGGCCTGGACCTCGGTCAGCGAACGGGCGCCGGTGATCTCGGCGACCTCCGGGTCGAACGCGCCGGCGCTCTGGATGATGTGGCGCGAGGCGTCGACGCCCGCGTCCTCCATCAGCCGGAAGATCTGGCGGCGCTGGTGCGGCAGCGACAGCGAGACGACGACACCGGACTTGCCGGCCCGGGCGGTACGGCCCGAGCGGTGCAGGTAGTCCTTGTGGTCACCGGCCGGGTCCACGTTCAGCACCAGGTCGATGCCGTCGACGTGGATGCCGCGGGCGGCGACGTCGGTGGCGACCAGGGCGTTGACGTAGCCCTTCTTGAAGTCCTCGAGAACGCGGGTACGCGCGCCCTGGGTCATACCGCCGTGCAGCGCGTCGGCCTTCACGCCCGACTCGCACAGCTGCTCGGCGATACGGTCCGCGCCCAGCTGGGTGCGGACGAAGATGATCGTGCGGCCCTTGCGGGCGGCGATGGCGGCCGTGACCGGCGCCTTGTCCTTCGGCTTCACGACCAGGACGTGGTGGGTCATCGTCGAGACGTTGCCCTGCGCGCTGTCGACCTCGTGCGTGACGGGGTTCGTCAGGTAGCGCTTGACCAGCGTGCTGATCTCGTTCTCCATGGTGGCGGAGAAGAGCATGCGCTGACCGCCGCCGGGGATCTGGTCGAGCAGCTCGGTGACCTCGGGCAGGAAGCCCAGGTCGGACATCTGGTCGGCCTCGTCGAGGACGGCGACCTGGACGTTGGCGAGCGAGCAGGCGCCGCGGTTGATGAGGTCGCGCAGCCGGCCCGGGGTGGCGACGAGGACGTCGACGCCGCGCTCCAGGGCGTAGATCTGGTTGCTCATCGACGTACCGCCGCAGACGACCTTCATCTTCAGGCCGAGCACGTCGCCGTACGGCTGGAGCGCGTCCGCGACCTGCATCGCGAGCTCACGCGTCGGCGTGAGGATGATCGCGCGGGGCTTCTTCTTCTCGGTGTGGCCGCCGGCGAGCTGCGCCAGGGTCGGCAGACCGAAGGAAAGGGTCTTGCCGGAGCCGGTACGGCCACGGCCGAGGATGTCCTTGCCGGCCAGGGCGTCCGGGATGGTCGCGGCCTGGATCGGGAAGGGGCTGGTCACACCGTTCTGCGCGAGCTTGCGCACGACGCCCTCGGGCAGCCCGAGGTCCGCGAAGGTGAGGGTCGGCTCGGCGGCCTCGTCGGCCTGCTCCTCGACGGCCTCGACGGCCTCGTCGGCGACCAGGACCTCGACGACCTCAGCGGTCTCGGTGACGACGGCGGTCTCGGTCACGACGGCCTCGGCGACGACGATCTCGTCGTTCTCGGGCATGACGGTGTTTTCAGTACTGGAAATGGACATGCGAAATGCGAAACCTTCCGGAGTCTCGGCACGCGCCCGTCAACTCCGTGATTCGCAATTCGACCGCCTCGATGCGGTCAGCCACGGCTAGGGAGAGTACGCGCCACACGGCGCTCTTCTGTGTCGGCGCCGGGCAATGGGATCAAACGATCTACCACCATACGCACTCTCCCCCCGGGAGCGCAAACCGCTCCCCTGCGATCCAGGTCACGACGGACCGCAGCCACCCCGGCTAAGCCGGTCCCACCTGCGGAGACGCCGCCGGTTCGGTCCGCGAGGCCGGGCTGTCGCCGAGGGCGCGCAGGGCCGTGGTCCGGGTGTCGGCGGCCGGGGAGGCGGACGGCGAGTCGCTCGGCTTGGGGGTCACCGGCGGGTCCGGCGGCGTCTCCGCAGGTGGGAC
>NZ_JBJHPC010000207.1:0-11297 GCF_045257485.1 Streptomyces sp. YS-3
GAGGGGGAGGAGTTTGGAGGCGGGGCGGACGTAGGCCTGCCAGCGGGTGGTCACCGCGCTGCGCAGCAGTTCCGCCAGGTCCTCGTGCTGGCCCGTCGCCGTGACGTACTCGCGCAGCGACAGTCCCAGCGCCTGGGTCAGCGCCTCCGACTGGCGCTCGTTGCCGCGCCAGCGGCCCGACTCCTCCATACGGAGGTACGCCCCGGCGTCGAGTCCCACCCGCCTCGCCAGCTCCTCGGGGCTGAGGCCACGGGCCATGCGGTGTTCGCGGAGCGTGGCCGCCGCGGCCATCAGATCGCCGGGGGAGCACCACAGCACCCCCGCCAGCGCGGTCAGCTCACGCGAGTCGGGGGTGGCGAAGCCGCGTTCCCAGGAGGAGACGGTCTCGGGGGAGACCCGCAGCCCGTACTGGGCGTACAGACCGTAGGAGACATGGCCGGGCGCCATGCCCAGCGCCTCGCGCAGACGGCGCATGGCGGGGGCGTTGAACGGCGGGGTGGGGTGCACGCGCACACCGTAGGTGCACAGGGTGACGGCTGACCACGGTGTGTTCACCCAAACCTGTCAGTCCGTAGGAAGGTACGGCTCCACTTATCGGGTGGGTCACGACCCGCCCCTCACCCCTTGACCGCCCCGCCCAGCGCGAAACCGCCGCCCAGGCGGTGGGCGATGGCCACGTAGAGGAGGAGCACCGGGGTCGAGTAGAGGATGGAGAAGGCGGCCAGCTCGCCGTAGACCACCGAGCCGTAGTTGCCGAAGAAGGTGAAGAGCGTGACGGACGCGGGGAGGCGGTCCGGGGAGAGCAGGAGCATGAAGGGGACGAAGAAGTTCCCCCACAGCATGATGAAGGTGTAGATCGTCACGACCGTGACGCCCGGGCCCATCAGCGGCAGCACCACCCGCCACAGCGTCTGCGGCATCGACGCCCCGTCCGTCCACGCCGCCTCCTCCAGGACCCGGGGCACCCCGTCCATGAAGTTCTTCATCAGCCAGATGGCGAAGGGCAGTTGCGCGGTCGCCAGGAACAGGGCCGTGCCGTACACCGTGTCGATCAGGTCCACCTGCACGAACAGCCCGTACACCGGGACCATCACCGCCGTGATCGGCAGACACGTGGTGAACAGGACCGTCAGCAGATACGGGCGGGTCAGGCGCGAGCGGTAGCGCGAGAGCGGATAGGCGGCGAGCACCGCGCACACCACCGTCAGGACGGTCGCGCCACCGCACAGCACCAGGCTGTTGAGCATCGGCGTGAAGGTGACCTCGTCCGTCCACACCGCGGAGAAGTTGTCCAGCGTGGGGGAGCCCGGCACCCGGACCCGCAGGTCCGCGTCCGCGTCCAGCGAGGAGAGCAGCAGCCACAGCAGCGGCAGCGCGAACGCCGCCGCGACCGCCAGCAGCGCCGCGTCGGCGGCCAGCCGTTCCCGGGTCCGGCGGCGCGGGCCGCGTCGGGGCACCCTCATACCTCCACCTTCATCAGCCGCAGGTACACCACGGAGAACAGGGCTCCCACCAGGAGCAGCAGCAGGGCCACGGCCGTCCCGTATCCGATCAGGCTCTTCACGAACGCCTGGTCGTACATGAACACCGGGAGCGTCTGGCTGCGCCGGCCCGGGCCGCCGCGGGTCATCGCCCAGATCAGCCCGAAGACGGAGAGCGTCTGGAGGGTGTTGAGCATCAGATTGGTGCCGATCGAGCGGCGGATCATCGGCAGGGTGATGTGCCAGAGCCGGCGCAGCCCGCTCGCGCCGTCCACCTCGGCCGCCTCGGTGATCTCCTGCGGGATCTCGGAGAGCGCGGCCGAGTAGATCAGCATGGAGAAGGCGGTGCCGCGCCAGACGTTGGCGAAGGAGACGGCCAGGATGGGCAGGCCGTACAGCCAGTTCTGGGTGGGCAGATGGAGCTGGTCGAGGATGGCGTTGAGGGTGCCCTCGCGGCGGAAGAAGGCGTACAGCAGGAACGCGGCGACGATCTCCGGCAGCACCCAGGCCGCGATCACCAGCGTCCCCGTCAGAGTGCGCACCGGCCGCGAGGCGCGCCGCATCAGGGCGGCGAGCGCGAGGCCCAGCGTGTTCTGCCCGGCGATCGAGGAGACCACGGTGAACACCAGCGTCAGCCACACGGCGTTGCGGAAGCCCGGATCGGCGAACGCCCGCCGGAAGTTGGCGAACCCGACGAAGGTGGTGCCCGAGGCGCCGGTCAGCTGCATGTCGGTGAAGGCGATGTAGACGCAGTAGCCGATGGGTCCGGCGAGGAAGAGCAGCAGGAGGAGGGTGGCGGGGGCGAGGGGGAGCCAGCGCAGGGCCGCCGCACGGCTGCCTCTCACCGCTTCGTCACCGCGCCGCCGGTGATCGTGGCCAGTTGCCGGTCGTACGCCTGGGCCGCCTGCGCCGCCGTCGAGTCACCGGTCGTCACCGCCTCCATCGCCTCGCCGATGGCCGTCGACACCTGGGGGTAGACGGGGAGCGCGGGGCGGTAGTGGGTGTACTCGACCAGGCCGGTGAAGAAGGAGACGGCGGGGGCCGAGCGCAGATACGCCGGGTCGGCCGCCACATCCTCGCGCACCGCGATCTGCGCGTCCGCCACCGCCCACTTCACGGCGTTCGCGGGCGTCTGCATCAGCCGCACGAACTCCCAGGCGAGCGAGGGGTTCTTGGCCTTCTTCGGGATCGCCCAGGTCCAGCCGCCGGACAGGGAGACCCGGCCGGGCGCCTGCCCGTCCCTGGTCGGCATCGCGGCCTGCCCCAGCACGCTCGGCCACTGCGGCCAGTCGCGGGTGCCCCGGCCGCTCCAGAACTGGCCCAGCCACGAGCCGTCCAGCGCGATCGCGAGCTTGCCCTCGGGCAGCCACTCGGTGGCGACGCGGGTGTTCACATTCGGGTCGAGCGCGTCGGAGACATCGGGGCCGAGCTTCTCCCCGTACACCGTCCGTACGAAGTCGAGCGCGTCCTTGAAGCCCTGCGAGCCGGTGACCCACTTCTTGGCGGCGGGGTCGTACAGGGGATTCTCGCCGGTCCCGTACAGCAGCATCTCGAAGCCCTGCATCACCGCCGCCTCGCCGACCGCCTTGCCGGTGAGGACGTTGAGCGGGATGACGCCCGGGACCTTCTTCTTGATGGTGCGGGCGGCGTCGAGGATGTCCGCCCAGTTCCTCGGCTGCCAGTCCTCGGGCAGTCCCGCCTTCGCGAACAGCCGCTTGTTGAACCACAGGCCCCGGGTGTCGGTGCCGTCCGGGACGCCGTACGTCCTGCCGTCCTCCGCCTTGGCCGCCGTCTTCGCCGTGGGTACGAAACGGCTCCAGGCGTCCCAGGTGGCCAGCTTGTCGTCCAGGGGCCGCAGATAGCCGGCCTTGATGTCGGAGTTGATACGGAAGGTGTCCTCGTACACCAGGTCCGGCGCGGTCCTGCCCGAGCGCATCATCTGCTGGGCCTTGGTGGCGTAGTCGTTGTCCGGGGCCTGGATGGGGACGAGCTTGACCTTCTTCCCCGGGTGGTCCGCCTCGAACTGCCGCTTCACCGACGCCAGGAAGTCGTCCTTGAAGCGGACGGTGTGGTCGGTGGAGCGGTTGTAGGCGACCTTGACGGTGTCCGAACCGCCGCCGGAGCCACCGCAGGCGGTGAGCGAACCGGCGGCGAGCACGGTGGCGAGGACCAGCGGGGCTACGGCGGTGGGGCGCACGGCACGACCTCCTCGGGCCACGAGTGGCTGCCCGGTGAACCTAAAGCCGCCCCGGTCCATGGTCAATGGGGCCCGTCGGCCGCCGCGCCCACCTGAGGGGCCGTCAAGTGGCTTGTCAGCGGCGGGAGTCGACCCAGCGGTACTGCAGTTCCGGGCGTCCGATCTGCCCGTACTGCGGGGTCCGCTCGGCGCGGCCCGTGGTGACCAGATGCTCCAGGTACCGCCGGGCGGTGATGCGCGAGATACCGACGGTCTCGGCGGCCTCCGACGCGGTGACCCCGCCCGCCGAGGACCGCAGGGTGCGGGTCACCGCCTGGAGCGTGGGCGCGCTCAGCCCCTTCGGCAGGGCCGTCGGCTGCGGTGCGCGCAGCGTGGACAGCGCCCGGTCGACCTCCTCCTGCCCGCTGGCCTCGCCGGCGGTCGCGCGGAACTCGGCGTACCGCACCAGCCGGTCGCGCAGGGTGGCGAAGGTGAAGGGCTTCAGGACGTACTGCACCACCCCCAGCGAGACGCCCTCACGCACCATCGTCAGATCGCGCGCCGAGGTCACCGCGATGACGTCCGCGCCGTGCCCGGCGGCCCGCAGCGAGCGCACCAGCTGCAGACCGTGCCCGTCCGGCAGATAGAGGTCGAGCAGCAGCAGGTCGACCTCGACGCGGTCGAGCACCCGCAGCGCCTCGGCCCGCGAGTGCGCGGCCCCGGCCACCGTGAAGCCCGGCACCCGGCCGACGTAGAGCCGGTGCGCGTCGGCGGCGACCGGGTCGTCCTCGACGACCAGCACTCTGATGGGCCCGCCGGCGGGCCCCTGGGTGGCGGTCATACCCGTACCGCCTCCCGGCGCAGCGGCAGCCGTACGGTGAACTCCGCGCCCCCGTACGGCCCCTGGGCCAGCGCCACGTCCCCGCCGTGCCGGGCGACCGTCATCCGCACCAGCGCCAGACCGATGCCGCGCCCGGGGCTCTTGGTGGACCAGCCGCGCTCGAAGACCGCGTCCGCGGCGGCCGGGTCGATGCCGTGGCCGCTGTCCGCGACCCGGACGACCAGCTCCTCGTCCTCGGTGGTGAGGGTGACCGCGACCCGGGCGCCCGCGCTGCCCTGGGCCGCGTCGACCGCGTTGTCCACCAGATTGCCCAGCACGGTGACCAGGTCGCGCGCCGGCAGGGTGGCCGGCAGCAGCCCGTCCTCGATGGCGCTGCCCTCGGTGAGCGCCAGCGCGACGCCCTGCTCATGGGCCTGGGCGGCCTTCCCCAGCAGCAGCGCGGCGAGCACCGGCTCGCCCACGGCGGTGACGACCTGGTCGGTGAGGGCCTGGGCGAGCTCCAGCTCGGCCGTGGCGAACTCCACGGCCTCCCGGACACGGCCCAGCTCGATCAGCGAGACCACCGCGTGCAGCCGGTTCGCCGCCTCGTGGGCCTGCGCCCGCAGCGCCTGGGTGAACCCGCGCTCGGAGTCCAGCTCACCGGAGAGGGCCTGGAGTTCGGTGTGGTCGCGCAGGGTCACCACGGTGCCCCGCCGGCCGCCGCTGGAGACCGGCCGGGTGTTGACCACCACGATCCGGTCGGCCGTCATGTGGACCTCGTCCGCCCTCGGCTCGCTCGCCAGCAGCGCCCCGGCGAGCGGCGCGGGCAGCCCGAGCTCGGCCACCGACCGGCCCACCGCGTCCTCGCCGAGCCCGAGCAGCTCCCGCCCGCCGTCGTTGATCAGCGCGATCCTGCGCTGCCCGTCCAGCATCAGCAGCCCCTCGCGCACCGCGTGCAGCGCGGCCTGGTGGTAGTCGTGCATCCGGCTCAGCTCGGCCGCGTTCATCCCGTGGGTGTGCCGCCGCAGCCGCGCGTTGATCACATAGGTGCCGAGCCCGCCGAACGCCAGCACCCCCGAGGCGGCCAGGGCCAGCGCCGCCATCTGCTCGCGCACCTGCTCGCTGATCGTGTCGATGGTGATGCCCGCGCTGACCAGGGCGGTGATCCGGCCGTGGTCGCGCACCGGGGCGACGACCCGCACGGACGGGCCGAGCACACCCATGTGCGTCTCGCTGAACGTCTCGCCGCGCAGCGCGGGCCGGATGTCGCCGAGGTACTTGCGGCCGATCTCGCCGGGCACCGGATGCGTCCAGCGGGTCCCGTCCGGGGCGAGGACCACCACGAAGTCGACGCCGGCGGTGTGCCGCAGGGTCTCCGTGTACGGCTGGAGGACCGCCGTCGGGTCCTTCGAGCGGACCGCCTCGGCCACCGCGGGCGAGGTCGCGACGGCGGTCGCGATCGCGGTGGTCTGGCGCCGGGCAGTCTCCTCCGCCTGGGCGCGGTCGTGGACGTACGAGTAGAGCGCGCAGCCCGCCACGATCGCCGCGACCAGCACCACCTGCATGGCGAAGAGCTGGCCCGCGAGGCTGCGGGGTCGGGGTATGCGCATGCCGGACAGTGTGCACCCGCGCAGGTCACGGTGAGGACAAGCCGTGTGAACGAAATGCACGCAAGGGTGACCGGCGTCACAGCTTGGGCGATAGTCGCGGGGATCCATCGAGCCACCGGGACACAGACGCACGTACGCGGGACGCGTACGGAAGCAGGAGGAGGCACCCCCGTGACCCCAGCAGCCGCCCGCCGGGACCGCCCCCGAGGCCACCAGGGCCAGGGAGGTACCGCCATGCGCTATCTGTATCCGGCGGTGATCGCCGCGGTACTCATCGGCATCACCGTCGGTTTCGCCGCCCCCGGGGTGGCCGTCGAGCTCAAGCCGATCGGCACCGGCTTCGTGAACCTGATCAAGATGATGATCTCGCCGATCATCTTCTGCTCGATCGTGCTCGGCGTCGGATCCGTGCGCAAGGCCGCCAAGGTCGGCGCGGTCGGCGGTCTCGCGCTCGGCTACTTCCTGGTGATGTCGACCGTGGCGCTCGCCATCGGCCTGGTCGTCGGCAACATCCTGGAGCCCGGCTCGGGCCTGCACATCACCGAGGCGACCAAGCACGCGGGCGCCAAGCAGGCGGCCGGGGCGGGCGAGTCGACCGCCGAGTTCCTGCTCGGGATCATCCCCAGGACGATGGTCTCCGCCTTCACCGAGGGCCAGGTCCTGCAGACCCTGCTGATCGCCCTGCTCGTGGGCTTCGCGCTGCAGGCCATGGGCTCGGCGGGCGAGCCGGTGCTGCGCGGCATCGGCCACATCCAGAAGCTGGTCTTCCGCGTCCTGTCGATGGTGATGTGGGCGGCGCCGGTCGGCGCGTTCGGGGCCATCGCGGCGGTGGTCGGCGAGACCGGCACGGACGCGCTGAAGTCGCTGGCCGTCATCATGGTCGGCTTCTACATCACCTGTGCGCTCTTCGTCTTCGTGGTCCTCGGTACGCTGCTGCGCCTGCTGGCCGGGGTGAACATCTTCCGGCTGCTGAAGTACCTGGGCCGGGAGTTCCTGCTGATCCTGTCCACCTCCTCCTCCGAGACGGCGCTGCCCCGGCTGATCGCCAAGATGGAGCACCTGGGCGTGAGCCGGGCGGTGGCGGGCATCACGGTGCCCACCGGCTACTCCTTCAACCTGGACGGCACCGCGATCTACCTCACGATGTCCTCGCTCTTCATCGCCAACGCGATGGGCGACCCGCTGAGCGCCGGACAGCAGATCTCGCTGCTCCTGTTCATGATCGTCGCCTCCAAGGGCGCGGCCGGGGTCACCGGCGCGGGCCTGGCGACCCTGGCCGGCGGCCTCCAGTCGCACCGCCCCGAACTGGTCGACGGGGTCGGCCTGATCGTCGGCATCGACCGCTTCATGAGCGAGGCGCGGGCGCTGACCAACTTCGCGGGCAACGCGGTCGCCACGGTCCTGGTGGGCACCTGGACCAAGGAGATCGACACCGTACGGGTCGAGGAGGTCCTCGCCGGGCGCGTCCCGTTCGACGAGACGACCTTCGAGGCGGGCGACGCCCACGGCCCGGCGGACCCGCCCCGGGAGCCGCGGCGGGAGACCGTCCTCACCAAGGAAGCCGCCGCTCAGGACGGACCCGGCCCCAAGGAACCCGCCACCCCCTGAACGCGTCCGGACAGGTGTCCACTACCGTGCGGGGCGTCCGTCCGGAAGCGGTGACGGGGAAAGCGAGCGGAATGAAGATCGACTGGGACCGGCGCACCTGCGCGCGCAAGGGCCATGTGACGTACGAGCCGAGCGAGGCGGAGCTGCGCGAGCGGCTGCGCGCCGAGACCCGGCTGGGCGAGGCCTGGCGCTGTCTGCGCTGCGGCGACTTCGCCCTCGGCACCCCGCACGGCTCGGGGCCCGCCGACGACGCGCCGCTGGTGCCGCGCGGGAAGGTGCTGCGGGACCTGTTCATCCTGCGGTTCCTGGCCGTGGAGCGGCTGGTGCGCGGCGTGTTCATCGTGGCGGTGGCGGCGGCGGTGTGGAAGTTCAGCAACAGCCAGGACGCGGTGCGCAAGCTCTTCGACGAGAACCTGGACGTCTTCCGCCCGGTGTTCCGGCACTTCCACTACGACCTGGACCACTCGCCCGTCGTCGGCACGATCCAGAAGTCGTTCGGCTACAAGCACTCCACGCTGGTGGCGGTGGCGGCGGCGCTGCTCGTGTACGCGCTGATCGAGATCGTCGAGGCCGTCGGGCTGTGGCGGGCCGACCGCTGGGCGGAGTACCTGACCGTGGTGGCCACGGCGATGTTCCTGCCGCTGGAGGTCTACGAGCTGACCGAGAAGATCAGCTACCTCAAGATCACCACTCTGGTGCTCAACATCCTCGCCGTGCTCTACATCCTGCTCTCGAAGCGCCTGTTCGGGCTGCGGGGAGGGCGGGCAGCCTTTGAGGCGGAGAGGCACAGCGCGTCGCTGATGGAAGTCGAGGCGACGGCCGGCCTCCCGGTGGGGACGACGTGAAGGGAACCGGAATGATCAAGAAGTTCACAGCGGTACTGGCCCTGCTCCTGGGCACCGCCCTGGTGGCCCCGGCGGCGGCCGAGGCCGCGCCGAGCGCGGTGGTGCGGACGGTGTCCGCACAGCCCGCGTCCGACGCGCTCGCGCCCGCCGCCGCACCTGCGGCGGCCACGGCGCACCAGGCGGTCGGCGACGCCTCCCATGTGACGCTCGCCAAGCCCAAGAAGAAGAAAAAGAAGAAGGGCTTCTTCAAGAAGCTGGGCATCTTCCTCCTGGTGATCTTCCTGCTCTTCGTGGCGCTGATCGTCCTGGTGATCTGGCTGATCGTCCGCAAGATCCGCAACCGCCGCACGCACCACTGACGCGGAGACGGACAGGGCGGCGGAGGGGGGACGCGGACGCGGCTCAGGGCAGCAGCGCCCGCTCCTCCTCGCCGAGGACCAGATCGGCGGCAGCCGCCGAGTCCCGTACGGACTCGGGCCGGCTGCCGCCCGGTATCGGCAGCACGTGCGGCCCCAGCGACAGCAGCCAGGCGAGCGCGACCCGCTGCGGGCTGACCCCGCGCTCCCGGGCCACCCGGTGGAAGCCGCCGAACGCGGGGTCCGCGGAGACGGCCGACGCCCCGTCGAGGGAGCTGCGCGAGATCCCGCCGAGCGGACTCCACGGCAGGAACGCGAGCCCGAGCTCCGCGGTGAGCCGCAGCTCGGGCTCGGCGTCGCGGACCGCGGGGGAGTAGCGGTTCTGCACGGACACCAGCCGCTCCCCGAGGATGCCGTGGGCCAGCCGGATCTGTCCGGCGTCGGCGTTGGAGATCCCGGCGAGCCGGACCGTACCGTCGTCGAGCAGTTCGCGCAGCGCGCCCAGCGAGTCCGCGTACGGGACGGCCGGGTCCGGCTTGTGCAGCTGGTAGAGGCCGATCGCCTCGGTGCCGAGCCGGCGCAGCGACTCCTTGGCGGCGCGCTTGAGGTGCTCCGGCCGCCCGTCGACGCTCCAGTCCCCGTCGCTCGTACGCCCCCGGCCGCCCTTGGTGGCCACGAGGACGTCGGAGGTGTCGCCGCCGTACGAGGCGAGGGCGCGGGCGAGGAGCAGCTCGTTGTGCCCGGGCTCGCCGCCGGGGGCGTAGTAGGAGTCGGCGGTGTCGAGCAGGGTGATGCCCGCGTCGAGTGCGGCGTGCACGGTGGCGAGGGCGCGTGCCTCGTCCGGCCGCCCCTCGATGGACAGGGGCATGGCGCCGTACCCGATGGCGCCGGCCCTCAGGGGGCCGAGTGTGCGGTGGCGCATGTCAGTTGTCCCCCTTGGCGCCCGTGAGCGTCTGTGCGATGGCGTCCGTGAGCCATTCCCCGCTGTGCGAGAAGGTGAAGCCGAGCTGTTCGGCGCGGGTGGTGTCCATGCCGTACGAGCGCCGGAAGGCGAAGGGCGAGACCTCCCCGATGTCGACGGTCCGGTAGCGGGCGGGCCCGCCGCCGATCGCGGCCACGATGTCGCCGGTGGTGAGCGGCCCGTGCGAGGCGGCGTTGACGGGTCCGGTGAAGTCCTGCCCGGCGGCCCAGAAGAGGAAGTCGGCGATCTCCTCGACGTTGATGTAGGTGGCCGGGTGGTTGGGCGCGGGCACGGCGATGGGCTCCCCGGCGCGGAGCCGGTCGGCGTAGTGGGTGACGCGCCCGGTGAAGTCGTCGGCGCCGCCGAGTACGTGGGCGACGCGGACACCGACGTACGGGAAGCCGGGCGCGGCGAGGACGGCCTCGGCCTGGCGCTTGCCCTCTCCGTAATGCGAGCCGGCGAACTCCGGGTCCTGCCAGGGGAGTTCGAGGTCGACGTCGACGGTCCGGGGATCGACGGCGCCCTCCGCGACCGGCGCGGCCGAGTCCTCGTACTCGTACACCTCCACGGTCGAGGTCATCACGTACCGGCGGGTGCGGGGGGCGAAGACGCGGCGGGCGATGGCGGCCTGGCGCGGGGTGTAGCAGACCTGGTCGAGGACGACGTCGAACGTCCGGTCCCCGAGGGCGGCTTCGAGGGCGGCCTCGTCGTCACGGTCGGCGACGAGGTGGACGACGCCGGGCGGGGGTGGGGAGGAGCCGCGGTTCAGTACGGTGACGTGGTCACCGGCGGTGACGAGGCGGGCGATGAGGCGCTTGCCGAAGTAGCGGTTGCCGCCGATGACGAGCACGTGGCGGGCCATGTCCGCCGGGTGGGATTCCATGTACTCAGTGTTACGTTCACGGCCGTGGGGCTGAAGGGGGAAACGTGGGAGAACTGTCTGCGGTACCGAAGGAACCACGGAGTTCGAGGGCGTCGGCCAACGATTCCTCACCGGCCTTCGATCAGGTGGACCGGCAGCTCCTCGAACTGGTCCAGGCGGAGGGCCGGATCAAGCTGAGCGAGCTGGGCCGGCGGGTACGGCTGAGCCCCGCGGCGGTCACGGAACGCCTGCGGCGGCTGGAGTCGGGCGGGGTGATCACCGGGTACGGGGCGCGGGTCGATCCGGCCCGGCTGGGCTACGGCATCCAGGCGTTCATCCGGGTCAACCCGCACGGCGGCTACACCCTGAAGCACCCCAGGACGCTGGAGCTGATGGAGCGCGAGGAGATCCGGGAGGTGCACCACGTGGTGGGCGAGGACTGCTGGATCATCAAGGTCGCGGTGGCGGACACGGGGCATCTGGAGGAGGTGCTGGGGGAGGTGTCGGCGCTGGGCCGGACGACGACGTCGATCGTGCTGTCCTCGCCGGTGGGGGGGAAGGGGTTGGTGCCTCGGGTG
>NZ_JBJHPC010000208.1:0-11288 GCF_045257485.1 Streptomyces sp. YS-3
ACGGTGACGGGGTGGTCATGGCGGTGCAGGACACGGGCGAAGGTAAGACCGGCCGGCAGGACCGCTCCCGACCACTGCGATGCGATGTCTCATGCCGATACACTGTATTGCTCCGGTACGGCGCATCGCAACGGTACGGTGTGAGCATGACTGTCTGGGACCGGCCCGAGCCGCCGACTCGCCCCGCGCCGCTCGACCGGGAGCGGATCGTCGCCGCCGCCATCGCACTGGCCGACGAGGGCGGGCTGGAAGCGGTGTCGGTGCGCAAGGTCGCGGCCCGCCTGGGCGCCGGTCCGATGCGCCTGTACCGATACATCTCCACCAAGGAAGAGCTGTTCGACCTCATGCTGGACGAGGTCCAGGCCGAAACCCTCCCCGAGGAGCAGCCCGGTGACTGGCGGGAGGCCTTGCGCGGCTACGCCCAGCGCACCAGGCAGACCGCCCTCCGCCACGAATGGCTGGCCGACCTGCTCGGCGGTCGCCCGACACTGGGTCCGAACGGCCTCACCGTGACCGAGGCCACGCTGGCCGCCTTCGACGGCCTTGCTGACATCGACACCGTCATGCGGGCCGTGGAGACCGTCAGCTCCTACTGCATTGGCGCGATCAGGCGCGAGATCGCGAACCTGCGGGCCGAGCGTGCCACGGGCCTGTCCAAGCACGACTGGCAGCGCGCCCACGGCCCGCATGTGACGAGAATGCTGGCCACCGGCCGCTTCCCGGCGCTGGCCAAGGCCGTGTACGACGGCACGGACGTGGACGCCGAGACATCCTTTACCACCGGCCTGGACTGGGTCCTCGACGCCGTGGCCACCAAACTCGCCCAACCGTCAGCGTGACGCTCGGTTCTTGCAGGATGTGAGCCAGGCCGGGGGGTGGGTGTCCATGGACCGTGCGGCTGTGCGGGCTTGCGCCCACGCCCCAGTCTGAGCCCGACCGCGCCCCTCTTCGCAGTCGCGGGACCAGCTGCACCACGTACGGCATCAACGGTGACTCCGCCGGCAACCACATATACCCCGGCGGCGGCACCGTGCTCAGCAACTACGCCTACACGAGCTGCTCCTTGGGCGTGTGGGGCATCGCGCGGCTCACCAATAGCGGAGTCGGGTCCCCCTGGGCCTGGTCGGAGAAGATGCCCTACTAGGAGCTGCGGAACCGCCGGCCGCAGAAGCAATGGCCGCTAGAGGAGGCGTAGATACGCGGGCAGGCGGGAGGTCGGCACTCTTTCAGGGTGCTGGCCTTGTCCACCGCAGGGCCCCTCCTTCGCTCCGTGACCCTCGGAGAATCTTCAGACCAGGGTGGAAATGCAGAAGGGATGGCCGGCCGGGTCCAGCAGGACCCTCCATCGATCAGGCTGCGGCTGTTCCGCGGGCTCGGTGGCGCCGAGGGCCAGCAGCCGGGCCTGGGCGGTGTCGAGGTCGTCGACCCCCAGATCGATGTGCGCCCGCTTCTCCTGGGACGGGTCCGGCCAAGTGGGACGCCGGTAGCCGGCGAGCCGGGAAAAGCCCAGTCCGGGCGAGCCCTCCTGGCCGAGCAGGATGAAGTCCTCGCTGGAGTACGCGACGGGGAGGTCGAGAGCGCTGCCGTAGAAGCGGGCCAGCTCGGCCGGGTCCGGACAGTCGAAGGTGACGGCGGCGTAGCGGATCGCGGGTGCGGATGTAGATGCCGATGCGGATGTGGTTTCGGTGCTCATGGGAAGACGCTATGACGGGACCAGGACAGTTCCCGTCCTGGTCATGGGAGAGAATTCGGGATGTGATCAGCACCTCCGCCCGTCTGCTGCGCCTGGTTTCGCTGCTGTCCGCCCGGCCGTCCTGGACCTGCGGCGAGTTGGCCGAGCGGATGGAGGTCACCGAGCGCACGGTCCGCCGGGACATCGCCAGGCTGCGGGAACTGGGCTACGGCGTCGAGTCCGAGCCCGGGCCGTGGGGCGGCTACCGTCTGGGCGGCGGAAGCCGGGTGCCGCCGCTGGTCCTCGACGACGAGGAGGCACTCGCCGTGGCCGTCGCCTTGCGCGAGGCCGCGCTCAGCGGCGTCCTCGGCAGCGACCAGGCCGCGCTGTCGGCGCTGCTGAAACTACGGCAGGTCCTGCCGCCCCGGATCGCGGACCGGCTGGCCGAGATGGATGCCGCGTTCGTGCACACACCCAGGCCCGACGAGCCGCAGATCGCGCCCGGCATGCTGCTGCAACTGGCCACCGCCTGCCGCTGGGGGGAGCGAACCCGTCTGTCGTACCGCGACCGGGAGGGGAACGCCACTGTCAGGGACGTCGACGCGTACCGCCTCGTACACACCGGGCGCCGCTGGTACTTCGTCGCCCGCGATGTGGCGCGGAACCAATGGCGGACCTTCCGGGCCGACCGGGTGACGCAGGCGCAGTCGACCGGGCATGCGGCAGAACTCCTCGATCCGCCCGACCCGGCGCTGCTCGTCTCCCAGGGCATCGCCGTCGGCACGTACCCGCTCTACGTGACGATTCTTCTGCCGCTGCCCGTGGAGCGGGCGCTGCGGCTGGTCCCGCCGACCGTTGGCACCCACCGCCCGGACGGCCCCGACGCCACTGTCGTAGAGATCGGCGGCCCCGACGCGGACGGACTGGCCAAATACCTGCTCAGCCTGGGCAGCCCGCTACAAGTGCTGTCCCCGGACGAGGTGCGTCAGGCACTGCTGCGCCGCACCCGAGAACTTTTCGAGGCCAACGCCGTCGGTCAGCCGTCGGAGGAGTGACGCCGCATACCCGCACCGACCCAAAGGAGTGGCCGTCCGCCCTTTGTGCCCTGTCCGCCGTAGCTCCGCGAAGACATGCGCCCTTGTCAACGCGGGTGGCGGGTCCCAGCGGGAAGTCGAGGGGCGCGCTCACCGGGCGGGCTGTTCCCCCGAGCCCCGTACGATCAGCCGGGTCGGGACCGTGACCGTGCGGGCGCGGGAGCGGTCGCCGTCGAGCCGGGCCAGGGCAGTGGTCGCCGCCGCCCTGCCGATTTCATCGGCATCCTGGGCGACGACGGTCAGAGCCGGCTCCAGGGCTTCGGCGAGCGGCACGTCGTCGAAGGCGACGACGGCGACGTCCTTCCGCTTGCTGCGGACGAGTTCGGCGACCACCCCGAACGCGGTGATGTTGTTGCCGGCGAACAGGGCGGTGGGGGGATCCGACAGGTTGAGGAGCTGTGCTGTCGAGGCCGCTGCCCCCTGCTGGTCGTGGGCGTTGATGAGCAGGGCGCGATCGTAGGGAAGGCCGGCCTCCTGGAGGGCTTCGCGATATCCGGCCAGCCGCTCCCGGCGGGTGTAGAGCTTGAGCGGCAGGTCGCCTACGAAGCCGATGCGTCGATGGCCTTGGGCGACCAGGTGGGCGACGCCTTCGTGGGTGCCCGCCCGGTTGGAGCTGACGACGCTGTCCGTGGAGAGGCCGACTCCCGGACGGTCGATGAAGACCACGGGCAGGCCCGCCGCGCGGTGCGTCTTGAGGGCGGAGTGGTCGGCACCCACGGACGGCACGACCATCAGGACGCTGACACGGCGGGCGAGGAACGTGTCCGTCAGCGCGCGCTCGCGTTCGGGATCGTCGGCCGAGGAACCCACCAGAAGGGTCAGGCCACGGTCGCGGACGGTGTCCTCGATACTGCGGGCCACGGCACCGAAGAAGGGGTTGCCGAGGTCAGGGATGACGAGACCGATGGTGGTGTCGGGGCCGCCCACACGGATGTTGCGAGCCATGAGGTTCGGCTGGAAGCCGAGTTTCGCCACGGCGGCGAGCACCTGTTCCCTGGTCCGCGCGGATGCCGGTCCGTCCTCGTTGAGGACGCGGGAGACCGTCTTGGCGCTGACCCCCACTTCGCGTGCGACATCGGCCAGCGTGGGGCGGCGGTTCGCTGCCATGGAGGAAACCGTCTCCTGTGCTCTCCGGTTCCGGCCGCGGCCTCGGCCGGAATCCGTGAGTCTGAGTGCGTGTGGTCAGGTGGCCTGGACCCCCGCGGCTTTCACCGCCTCGGAGTCCGCGACGACAGTATCTCCTGTCTCGTCGACGGCGAGAGCACCGGTCATGATGGCGACGACCTCCGCCATCGAGTAGTCGGAGGGCTTGATCAGGGCGGCCCGTCGGCCGAGCCGGTGGACGTGGATCCGGTCGGCGATCTCGAAGACATGCGGCATGTTGTGACTGATCAGCACTACCGGCATGCCCTTGTCGCGGACGCGCCGGATGAGGTCCAGCACCTGGCCGGACTCCTTGACGCCGAGCGCGGCGGTGGGTTCGTCCATGACGACGACACTGCGGGCCCACGCGACGGAACGGGCCACGGCGACGGCTTGTCGCTGCCCGCCGGAGAGCGTCTCGACCGACTGCGTGAGCGAGCGCAGACCGATCTTCAAGTCCGCCATGTGTTCTGCGGCCTCCTGCCGCATGCGCTTCTTGTCCAGCATACGGAGGGCGCTGCCGAGGACGCCGGGGCGGCGCAGCTCGCGGCCGAGGAACATGTTGGAGGCGATGTCCATGGAGGCGGCCACGGCGAGGTCCTGGTAGACCGTTTCGATGCCGTGGGCGCGTGCGCTCTGCGGTCCGGAGAAGTGGATGGGCTCCCCGTTCAGACGTATCTCGCCCGCGTCGGGGACCACTGCGCCGGTGAGGGCCTTGATGAGGCTGGTCTTGCCGGCCCCGTTGTCGCCGATCACGGCGAGGACCTCGCCGGGCAGCAGATCGAAGTCGGCGCCGTCGATGGCGGTCACGTGTCCGTAGCGCTTGACCAGGCCGCGGGCCTGCAGAACGGGAGTCGGGGAGGGGGTGGCGCTCATCGGGCCTTCTTCCGGGAGGTCTGGTCGACGGTCACCGCGAGGATCACCAGGACTCCGGTGATCAGGGTCTGGTAGATGGAGGCGACGCCCATGAGCTGCAGGCCGTTGCGGAACACACCGACAATGAGGACACCGATGAACGTGCCGAGCACCGAACCGCGTCCGCCGAAGAGGCTGGTGCCGCCGAGGACCACCGCCGTGATGCTGTCGAGGTTGTCGGTCTGCCCCGCCTGCGGATCGCCGACGCCGGTACGGGAGATGAGCAGCAGGGCGGCGATCCCGTACAGGACGCCCGCCACGGCGTAGATGCCGATGGTGAGCCGGGAGGTGCGGATGCCGTTCAGGCGTGCCGCCTCCTGGCTGTTGCCGAGGGCGTAGACGTGCCGTCCCCAGCCGGTATTGCTCAGCGCGTGGGCGAGGAGGAGGAACAGGGCGACGGTGACCAGGGAGCCGTAGGTGATGTCGGTGTGTCCGAGCGGGAAGGTCTGTCCGAGGGCAGTCAGCGGGCCCGGCAGACTGCTGATCGTCTGCTCCTCGGAGTAGATGTGGGTCAGCGCGAACGCCACGTTGAGCATGCCGAGGGTCACGATGAACGGGGGCAGCGGGATCTTCTGGACGAGCAGCCCGTTGAGCAGACCGAAACCGCCGCAGACGACCAGGCCCAGGGCGATGGCGAGGAAGGGGGGCAGGGAGCCCTCGGCGGCCGTCTTGGCGATGACGACGCTGCCGAACGCCATCACCGCTCCGCACGACAGGTCGATGCCCGCGGTGAGGATGATCAGGGTCTGTCCGATGGCGAGGGTGCCGACGACCATGACCTGCTGCACGATCAGGGAGAAGTTCCCGCCGGTGAGGAAGTGGTCCGAGGAGACGGAGAAGAAGGCGCACGCCAGAAGGAGGGCGATCAGCGGGCCGGTGGTCGGTGCCGTGAGCACCCTGCGGGCCGCGGTCGGCGCGGTGAGCCCGGCATAGGGCGAGGATGTGCTCGGGGGCGTGGATGTAGCGGTCATACGAGGTCCTTGAGGTCCTTGTCGGTAGACCGAAGTCCTTTTTCGGAGGACCGGAGTCCTTGTCGGGGGAGGATGCGTACGGCGGTGGGAGCGGGCCGAGTGGCTCAGCCCCAGCAGTTCTCCAGCCCGTAGCCGGTGTCCTTGGAGGTGACACCCGCTTCGGCCCTGGCGGCGATCAGGGTGGCGCCGGTGTCGGTATAACCGGATACCTTCTTGCCGCCCTTGGCGTACGCCATGACGGCCTTGACGCCCTCGGTGGCCATCTTCAGCGGGTACTGCTGCGAAGTGGCGGCGATCTTGCCGTCCTCGACGGCCCGGGTGCCGGTGCAGCCGCCGTCGACCGAGACGACCAGGACGTCCTTCTCCCGGCTCTTCGCCTTCAACGCGGTGTACGCGCCCAGGGCGGCCGGTTCGTTGATCGTGTAGACGACGTTGATGCCGGGCTCCTTCTGCAGGCAGTTCTCCATCGCGGTCTGGCCCTTGGCCTGGTCGCCGCCGGTGTCCTGGGCACACGCGACGTCCTTGTCGGTGGCCCCGAAGCCCTTGAGGAACCCGTTGTGCCGCTGGACGCCCACGGACACACCCGGTGCGAGGTCCAGCGTGGCGATCTTCGCGGCCCTGCCCCTCATGGCCGCCTTGGTGTACTCGCCGATCAGCTCGCCGGCCTTGAAGTTGTCGGTGGCGAAGAGAGCGTCGACTGCGCTCTGCGGCTCGGTCGGGGTGTCGAGCGCGATGACCATGACGCCCTTGGCCTTGGCCTTCTGAATCGCGGGCACGATCGCCTTCGAGTCGCTGGGAGTGATCAGGATGCCCTTCACCCCGGCGGCGACCATGTTCTCGATCGCGGCGACCTGACCGGCGTTGTCCCCGTCGAACTTGCCCGCCGCCGTCATGAGTTGGGCGCCGTCCTGCTTGGCCGCCTTCCCCGCGCCCTCCTTCATCTTCACGAAGAACGGGTTGGTGTCGGTCTTGGTGATCAGCCCGATCTTCACCGTGCCCGAGCCGGAGGACGCCGAACCCGAACCCGATCCGCAGGCCGTCAGGGCGAGGGCCGTCACCGCGGTGCACGCGGCGACGGTGAGAAGGAACGAAGGCGGACGAGGGACGCGAGACATGAACGACTCCTGCGGGATCGCGGACGAGCGGCGGCATCGGAGTGTGCCGACCGGGAATGTCATCGTTGACTTATGTCATCGTTGACACTGCTTGACGAGGATGATGGACTCCGCTTCCGGGAAACGTCAATGCCTTGCGGTTGTCACAAATCGGCAAACCCCGGCACGCGTTGCTGCCGTGCCCGTCCGGCAGCCGCACCCACCACCCGACCGTCGCGTCCCACCCTCCCTCGACCATCCGGCAGAGAAGAGCAGCCCATGAACCCGCGCCAGATCACCGTCCTCGGAGAGTGCGTCGCCGATGCGTTCCCCGAACCCGCGAGCGCCTCGAACGAACTGGCTCTGCGCGTACTGCCAGGTGGAGGACCTGCCAATACGGCCGTGTCCCTGGCCCGCCTCGGCAGCCCGACCCGCCTCCTCACGCGCCTGTCCGACGACGTGTTCGGCCGTCTGTTCCGCGCCCACCTGGAGTCGTCGGGGGTTGACCTGTCGGACGCCGTACGGGCCGCGGAGCCCAGCACCCTGGCGGTGGCGGAGCTGGATGCCACCGGGCAGGCCGCGTTCTCCTTCCACGCACAGAACACCGCCGACTGGCAGTGGACGGCCGACGAGCTGGAGCGCGTCGACCTGTCCGAAACGGCCTGTCTGCACACCGGATCCCTGACCCTGGTCCGCGAACCCGGCGGAGCGGTGGTGGAAGAATTCCTGGCGGCGGCAGCACCCCGCACGACCATCAGCATCGATCCCAACGTCCGTCCGCATCTGGTGCATCCCGACGTCTATCGGGCGCGGCTGGCGCGCTGGTGCGGCCTCGCCGATGTGCTCCGGCTGAGCGAGGACGACCTCGAACTCCTCCTGCCGCAGGCGTCTCCGGAGCGGGCGTGCGACCTCTGGCACGCCGCCGGGGCGCGGCTCGTCGTGATCACGCGCGGCGCCGACGGCGCCCTGGCCTCGCTCGACGGCGAACGACTCCGCGTGCCCGCTCCCGCGACGCGGGTGGTCGACACGGTCGGGGCCGGGGACTCCTTCACCGCCGGCCTCCTGCACCACCTCGGCGCCCGCGGACTGCTCGGCGGCCGGTTGACCGAACTGCGTCTCGACGACGTCGCCGACGCCTGCGCCTTCGCCGCCCGCGTGGCGGCCCTGACCTGCTCCGCAGCGGGCCCCAACCCGCCGTGGCGGGACCAGTTGACCCAGTCCGCGGCCGTGGGCACCGCGTAACGACGCGGCAAACCGTCGCGCCGGAACCGTTGACGAGTCGGCTGTATTGCGCTCATCATCAGGCACTCGCTGTCATCGATGACACAAGTCGACGATGACACCCTGGTTCGGCACCCCGGACGACGGTGCCGGTCTCAGGGCATCACCTTTCGGTGCTTCCGCGCCGGGCAGCAGGCTTCGCCGCGCGGATCGCCGCCGCCCCCAGGAGACGCCATGAGCTCTGTACGTGTACCCCGGCACGCCCGCGCACGGATGATCGCGGCGGTAGCGACCGTCTGCGCCCTGTCCGGGGCCTCGCTCGCCCCGCAGGCGGTCGCCGACGACAAGCCGCCGTACAGCGAGACCTACCGGCCCGAGTTCCACTACACACCGCAGAAGAACTGGATGAACGACCCCAACGGCCTTGTGTACTTCAAGGGCGAGTACCACCTCTTCTACCAGTACAACCCGGACGGCAACTCCTGGGGAGACATGTCCTGGGGCCACGCGGTGAGCGGCGACCTCGTGCACTGGAAGGAGCTGCCGCTCGCCCTCTCGCACGACGACAAGGAGATGGTCTTCTCGGGGAGTGCCGTCGTCGACTGGACCAACACCACCGGGTTCGGTACGAAGGCGAATCCGCCGATGGTGGCCATCTACACCAGCAACGACAAGGGCACGGGCAAGCAGGCGCAATCGATCGCCTACAGCACCGACCGCGGACGGACCTGGACCAAATACCAGGGCAATCCCGTCATCGACCTCGGCTCGAAGGACTTCCGCGATCCGAAGGTGCAGTGGTTCGCGCCCACCCAGAGCTGGCTGATGACGGTGTCGCTGTCCGCCGAGCACAAGGTGCGGTTCCACTCGTCCAAGAACCTCAAGAACTGGGAGCTGCTCAGCGACTTCGGCCCGGCCGGCGCGACGGGGGGCGCTTGGGAGTGCCCCGACCTGTTCCCGCTGGCAGTCGACGGGGACAAGAAGAGGATCAAATGGGTGCTGGTCGTCAACATCAACCCGGGTGGCATCACCGGTGGATCGGGCACCCAGTACTTCGTAGGCGACTTCGACGGCAGGACGTTCACTGCCGACGACAAGGGCAGCTACACCCCGCCCCCCGGCGTAATCGTGCAGGACTTCGAAGGCACGGACTTCGGTACGTGGAAGGCCACCGGGACGGCCTTCGGCGAAGCCCCGGCGACCGGATCGCTGGCCGGGCAGAGTGAGGTCGCCGGATACGACGGCGAGGGGTTCGCCAACAGTTTCCACAGCGGCGACGCCACCACCGGCACCCTCACCTCACCGCCCTTCACGGTCGACAACCCGTACCTGAACTTCAAGGTCGGCGGCGGCAACCACCCGCACCAGGACGACACCGTGCTGGAACGGGGCCCCGTGCCCAGGGGGACGGGTCTCGCCGACCTCGAAGGCGACACCTACGGCGGCTGGACGGCGACCGGCCCGGCCTTCGGCACCACCCGGGCTCAGCCCGTCTCCCGCGAGACGTCCGTCAACCTGCTCGTCGACGGCCAAGTGGTCGCGAGCGCCACCGGCTCCAACAGCGAGACTCTGGACTGGGCCTCCTTCGACATGCGCCCCTACGTCGGCAAGACGGCGCAGATCCAGCTCGTCGACAACAACACCGACGGCTGGGGCCACATCATGGCGGACCGGTTCACCACCGCCTCCGCACCCGCCAAGTCCGTCGCCCAGCGCGCCGACTGGGCCGACTACGGCAAGGACTACTACGCGGCGGTGTCCTGGGAGAACGCCCCGGGCGGCCGGCGGTACATGATCGGCTGGATGAACGACTGGGAGTACGGCGGCTCCATCCCCACCTCCCCGTGGCGCGGAGCGCAGAGCATCCCACGCCAGATGGCCCTGCGTACCGTCGACGGCCGCATCCAGCTGACCAGCGAACCGGTCGACAGCCTCGCGTCCCTGCGCGAGGGGCGGCCGGCCACGGCGTCCGGGGTCACCGTCACCACCACCTCGCAGCCGCTCATCGGCGCGAACGCGCAGGGCAAGGGCCTCGACATCGAGACGACGTTCTCCCTCAAGGACGCCGAACGCTTCGGCCTCAAGGTGCGCACCGGCACCGGGGGAGAGGAGACGGTCATCGGCTACGACACCACGACCCAGGAGCTGTACGTCGACCGCACCCACTCCGGTGAGGTCGGCTTCAGCAGCGCCTTCCCCGGCGTGCAGCGCGCACCCATGAAGGCCGAGAACGGCAAGGTCAAGCTGCGCGTCCTCGTCGACGAGTCGTCCGTCGAGGTCTTCGGCGGCAGGGGCGAGTCCGTGATCACCGATCAGATCTTTCCCGACCCCACCAGCCGGGGAGTGCGGGTCTTCGCCGAGAACGGCTCGGTGAGGCTGGACCAGGCCACCGTCTGGCACCTCGGCTCCTACCGCGACTGACAAGGACGAAAACCGTGAAGAAGACCCTGTTGGCCGAGTTCACCGCCCGCGAGGGAGCCGAGGGCGAAGTCGCCCGGCTGCTCATGGAGTACGCCGGGAAGGTGCGTGAGGAGGAAGGCAACCTCGCCTTCGACGTCCATACCAAGGCATCGAACGCACGCGCCTTCTGGATCTTCGAGGTGTACCGGGACGAGGACGCCTTCCAGGCACACCTCGACGCCCCGTACGGTGCCCCGTTCAACACCGCGCTCGGTCCACTGATCGAGGAGGACGCCTCCGTTCTGACGTTCCTCGACCCGGTGGCCTGAACGCGCGTCAGTCTTTCGGCCAGGAGACAGGAATTCTCTTCACCCGACCATCCTGGCCATCGGCGATGCGCTGTTCCTCGTATGTGGGTCAGGTCAGGGCCTGCGTCCCGATGGTGGTGAGCAGATCGAACTGGTCGGCTGTGGTGGTGCCAGGCGGTGCGGAGCAGACAGCGATGCGCAGGTCACTGCCGGGGACGGTGAGGGTGTCGCAGTCGATGGTGACGGGTCCGAGGTCGGGGTGATGGACCGTTTTGCTGTCGGTGGTGTGAAAGCCCACGGCGTGGGAGTCCCACAGGCCGTGGAAACGGTCGCTGGTGCGCTGAAGATCGGTGATCAACGCTCGCAGCGGCTTGTCCTGGGGGTAGCGGGCGGCGGAGGAGCGCAGGTCGGAGACGAGGGCTGTTTCGAACCGCGCCTGCTGCTCGGGGGTGTGGGTGACGCGGGTGGGC
>NZ_JBJHPC010000209.1:0-11279 GCF_045257485.1 Streptomyces sp. YS-3
GTGTGAAGTTCGGGGGATCTGTCGCTGAGGCGTCCGGCTTCGCGTGTCGTCGGTGGAAGCCATCTATGTGCTGGTCGGCGGCCGGTTGGCTGTCTGGGTTTGGTGTCAGTGGTCCGGATGCTGCGGTGTGAAGTTCGGGGGATCTGTCGCTGAGGCGTCCGGCTTCGCGTGTCGTCGGTGGAAGCCATCTATGTGCTGGTCGGCGGCCGGTTGGCTGTCTGGGTTTGGTGTCAGTGGTCCGGATGCTGCGGTGGCATGAGTCCGTATCGGCCGGTGACGTCTTCGCCGAGCCTCCTCCTGCGGGGGTCCTGTTGTCCGTGTACGCCGCACGTCCGGAGGACGGCTGGGGGGGGCATGCAGCGGAGTCGACGGGGTGTTGCCCGGTGACGGGCAGGGTGCGCTCTTTAGCGCATTTGGGTGCGAGGTGGGGGAGAAACGTATCTCTGTCACCTGTTCTGGTGATCGTAGGGACTGTTGTCCGAGGTTCTGGATCTAGCGTCACTTCCGTTGCTCCTGTCCCATGGGGCGCTGGCTGAACTGCCCTGTCCGGGGCGGTCGTTGACTGTCGGGAGCTTGGGGTTGTGATCGTCGTGCTGTTACCCGCCTGCGTTGGCCGGTCGTGTGGGCGCTGGTGCCGGTGACCGCGACCGAGGGCGTACCCGAGGCGGGGTTGGGCCGGCACCGGGATGAGTTGCGGCCGGCTGCGGTGGCTCAGCTGCTGCGGCTGCGGGAGAGCGGGGAGTTGAGGACCGCGCATGTGCGGCTGGTCGCCGATTCGGTGGGTGTGAGCGTGCGGACGGTGTGGCGCTGGCTGGCTGAGGCTGAGCAGACCGGTTCGCTGGAGAAGCCCGAGCGCAGACGGTTCCGTATCACCGAGGAGGTCATCGATGTCCTTGCTGACTGTCAGGGCAATGTGAAGCGCGCTCATGAGCATCTGGTCGAGGTGGCGGTGGCGGCGGGGGAGAAGCCGCCGGGGCTGACCACGCTGCATGACGCGATCGCCCGGGATCTCGATCCGGGTTTCATGGCGGGTCTGCGGGAGGGGATTCCCGCGGCCCGGGGGTTCGACCCGTGCTTTCAGCGGCCGCAGGTGGCGCGGAACGAGGTGTGGGAGGGCGATCACAAGCAGGCCGAGACCGTGGTGATGATGCCCGACGGGAAGCCGTCGCGGGTGTGGGTGACGTGGTTCGAGGACCGCGGTACGGGCTATGTGATGGGCTGGGCGGTCACTGCCGGCTCCGCGCACCGCGGTTCCGTCCTGGCGGCCGTACGTGCCTCCGTCCTGCGTGAGGCGCCTTATGGTCCGGCCGGCGGGCTGCCGGGTCTGGTGCGCGTCGACGGCGGCGCCGACTTCCTGTCCAGGACCGTACGGCGGGCTTTCGGCCTCCTCGGCGTGCCGGTCCACCGGGTACGCAGCGCACGCCACAAGGGCGGCATCGAACGCCTTAACCGTACGAGCATGACGCGGTTCTTCGCTGATCTGCCCCGCTATACGAAAGCGCCCCGGCTCGATCACCGCCGCCGCCTCGGTGAGACGGACCCGCCGTTGACCTTCGAGGCGTTCGTGGGCCTGCTGGGGGAGTGGGTCCACCAGCACAACACCGAGCACGTCGTCCAGCGCACCGGGATGACGCCGCTTGCCGCCTGGCAGGCCGACCCGGCAGAGATCCGGCCCGAGCCGAACGCGGTCGAGCTGCGCGCCTTCATGCTGGAGAGCGACCACAGGGTCCACAGGATCACCAGCCATGGGGTGGAGTTCGCGGGCCGTGCCTATATGCCGGAGAACGGGGTGGGCCGGATCGGGCTCGAGGTGCGGGTGCGGTGGATGCCGCACCACACCCACGAGATCGATCTGTACACCTTCCGCGGCAACCGCTACCTGGGCCGGGCCTTCCTCAGTAACGAAGCCAGCGAGGAACTGCGCGCCAAGGTGCTCCTTGAGCGCGACGAGCACAGCAGGGTGCTGCGGGCGGCCCTGCAGCGCTCCGGTGAGCGCCGGCGGGAACGTCACCTGCCGTCTACCCGGCCCGAACTGCCCGTGAGTGCCGTGCGCATGACCGAGGCCGAGGCCCGCGCAGAACTCGAGGGCGCGAGGGCGCCCGCCGCGCCGCGCCGCCGCACCCAGCCGTACCGGCCCCTGACCCCCATCCCGGCCACGTGGAAACGCCCCGGGCAAGACCCCCACGACACCACATCCGCCAGCACTGCATCCAAGGACGACGCCTCGTGACAACCGCCCCCAAGCGCACGCACCTTGGCCAGCGCCGCCAGTCGGCCGCCGCCCCGGCGAGCGAGACATCCAGGCGCCGCCCCGACCTGCGCCCGCAGCACTTCCTCGGTCTCAAGGACTCCACGCTGGTCGCCACGGACACCCTGCTGCAGATCAAGGACACCGTCATCGACACCGTCGAGTCCAGGGCCATGTCCGTGATCTACGGCGACCCGGGGCTCGGCAAGAGCTTTTCCACCCGCGCCACGATCCAGGAGATGAACCCGGACCTGATCCTCCCGCTCGACTTCGCCCGCTCCCGCCCCGGGCCGAAGGACCTGCGCGAGGAGCTGTTCCACCAGATGCGGCTCAACTGCAAGATGCCCGGCACTCCGACCGCGTTCGACAAGCTGCTGCGCGAGGCCTTGCCCCGGCGTCCGTACGTGATCGTGTGCGACGAGGCGCAGCAGTACCGGAGGGAGAATTTCGAGTTTCTGCGCAAGCTGTGGGACAACTGCGATCCCCAGCCCGCCATCGTGTTCGTCGGCGGCCGAGAGGCCTACGAGACGCTGCAGAGCGACCCGGCGCTGGCCTCCAGGATCTACATCCGCCTGGAGATCCTGGCGATGACCGAGGACGAGATCCTCACAACGGTTCCCGGCTCCCACCCTGTGTGGCGGAGCGTGGATGAGGCGCTGCTCAAGCGGATCGACACCCAGTACGCGCTCGGCTCGTTCCGCGAATGGGTGAAGGTGACCAAGCACGTCCTGAAGGGCATGGAGTACCTGGGCGCCGACCAGGTCGACGAGACAGTCGTCGACTGGGCTCTGGCCCGGTGCTGACGGTGGCAGCCGTGCGGTCTTTAGCGGCTCTTGGGCAGCCCTTCCCCCTTGCCGACCAGGCTGCGCTCGAGGACCTGCACTTCCTCGGCCTGGCCGGGGCGCGCACCGTCATGACCCCCGGCCTTGTGGCCCTGGGCCGTGCGCTCGCCGACGCCCACCGGCAGCGGCGTTTCCTGTGCGTGCTGGGCGACGCCGGAGTGGGCAAGACCTTCGCAGTCCACCACACGGGCCACACCCGTTTCCCCCGGGCCTATGTTCCGCTGCGTCTGGGGGCTCGGCCCCGGCCGGCTGACCTGCGCGCCCACCTGCACCACGCTCTGCGGCTGGAGGGCTCTGCGCCTGGCGGACCGGCGGCTGCCGACGCCCTGATCCGCCGTGCGCTGAGAGCCAGGCCGCGCATCGTGGTCGTCGACGAAGCCGACCGGATACCCGGGGCCTGCTTCGAGTACCTCCGGTTCCTGCACGACGACCTTCTAGGCGGACTGTGCACCGTCCTGATCGCCGGCCAGCACGGCGAGAAGGCGCTGCGTGCTCAGCGGATGCTTCACACCCGTACCGCGGCGTGGCTGACGCTCCCGCCGCTCACCCGTGACCAGGTCCCCCTCGCCATTGCCGCGCTGCACCCGCTGTGGCAGAGCGTCACTCCGGATGATCTCTGCTTGCTGGACGGCCACTTCGCCCACGGCAGCCTGCGCCGCTGGGCCCTGCTCACCCACCACGTCCAACGCGTCCTGACCACCACCGGCGCAACCAGCCCCGCCCCGGGTCTGTTGCGGCAGGTCGTCCGCCGTATCGATACCTCCCGCCGCCCATGACCGCTCCCGCCCGCCTCGCCGCACCGCCGGCCCCGCCGCCCGTCACGCTCCTGCTGGACGCGAGCGACGACCGCACCGTCCACCACGCCGCTCATCAGCGCGCCCACCCTGAGGGCGGCCGCATCACCACGGACCCCACCCCGCACACCAACAGCCTCGCCTACCTCGCCCTGGACCTGCTGGGCGCCATGGGCCGCGACAGCTTCGCCCGCCCTGACGCCGAGCGGATGGCCACCGACGCGGCCTGGCGCGCGGTGACCTGCTGGACCTTGACCACAGGAACCAAGGAAGCCATCGTGCTGCGCGCCCACCGCCTCACCCCCGAGCGCCTTAGGCGCCTGGCCGTCTGGCGTGCCGAGACCGGCATCCGCCTCACCCTCATTGCTCACACGCCCACCCCGGCCGATGAGCAACGCCTGCAAGAGCGCCTCATCGCCGCCCGCCTGTCCAGCCTGCTGGCCGTGCGCGGCACGGACGCCGTCGTGAACGCCATCGGCCCACCCACCGTCCAGCGTCGTCCTGGCCCGCCCCCGTCCGATCAGGTCCATTTGCTGCCCGACCTGCCCCACAGCGACGTTGCCTCCTTCCGCGCCGACTGCCGGCGCCACCTGGACGATGGGGACTTCACGTGCGCCGACCGTCAGTACCGTGCCGGCTACGCCGCCGCCCGCACCTGGCTCGCCCGCCGTGGGCCCGCATCACCCCTTCCGTCGCCCCCGGCCAAGGGCACCGGCTCCGAAGGCGCCGATGCCTGGCAGGACATGGAGGGCTTGCGCCTGTTCCTGGCCCGGCTGACCGTCTCAAGCCCCAGCCCCCAGCACACCCTCGCCCGCGTGCGTGGTGCCCAGGCCGGATTCCTCAGCCGGCAACTTCGCCTCGACGTCCCCAGCGACCTCACCGAGTGCGGCGGACCCGGCATCACCACGGTGCCGATCACCCCGCACGTGGCCCACACCCTTGCTACGCACCTGCCCAATCCGCTGCGTGCCGCCGCTGTGGCCGCCCTGCTGTTCACCGGCACCGCCCCGGGGCTGCTGTCCATGACCCAGATCACCAGCATCGACGAGCACGCCACCCGTCTGGCCATCGACCGCGACTCGAGGGTCAACGTGGGCATGCCACCCGGACCGCGGCACATCTACGCCATCCCGCCCCGCGCCCGCTCCCTGCTCGCAGCCGCCCTCGCCTTCCGACGGCGTACCCCGCGTACCATCGGCCATTTCGGGCTGTTCGCGGGCTGCTTCGGCACTCCCGTCCGCTTCGACCACCTCATCCGCGATGCGGGCCTCGATATCCCCGCGGTCCGGCACCCCCATCCGGCACAGGACTGGCATACCGCTGCCCATTGCTGGCACCTCAACACTGCCGATCCGGCTGTCCCGGCCGTCCGGGGTCCCTCGCTCAGGGCATGCCCGTGACCGAACCTGCCCGGTTCTCCTCTGCGCGCACGCCGCGCCGGTTGTCACAGCCCGCCGATAACGTGGCCGATACGGCTACGTCCTGTGGGCGGCCCGCTCAGAAAGTGGTGGAAGGACGTGCACATGGCGAGTACGAGAAGCATCCTGCGGGCGGCGTGGGTGCCGGACGACGATCCCGAGCGGGGCTGGGACGTTGCAGCCGACCTGGCCGTGGACTGGATCCGGCGAGAGTGCGTGGAGCAGGGCGCCACCGGCGTGCTTGTGCTCAATGCCTTCGGGGCCGAACAACAGGTCCCGTCCCTGCGGCGCTTTGCGGGAGAGCACAGGGTCACCACACCGCGGGCCTCGCGTGACCGGGCCGGTCGCGGTACCGGGCCGGTCCTTGCGTACGTACCGGACGAGAAGACCCTCGACTTCGCGATGAGACTTGCCCGGGCGTCATCGCTGGCTGTGGTGGAGAGCGTCCACGGGTTCCCGCTCAAGGGATGGGCGCGCGAGTTGGGGGCCGTCGACCTCACCCGGCCCGACGAGCAGCCTGCCTCGCTCAATCCCGAACTGGCGGCGGCGATCGACCGGCTGGACTTCTACAAGAACAACGGTTTCGGTGACCGCTTCGGCAAGCAGCAGGCCGAGCACATCCTGCAGGACCTGCGCGGCGCGGGAATCTTGGAGAGTGATGTCATCCTGGGGGCTTTGGCGGCGCGCGGTGCCTCCGACCGGGCGGTGCGCAACCTCCGCAAGCTGATCGACGGGCTGGACCGCCGCTGACTGCTGAGGGATTGGCGGGCTGCTGCGCGCCCAAGACGAGGTACAGGCGCGGCTGCCCGGCACGCAGGTGCTCGCCGCTGCCGTGCCCTGGCGCCGGACTGCCAATGGGCAGGTCCCCTGTCGGTGGCACCGCACATGCATGAACCGGGTAACCAGCCGCATTCCGGTCCCGGCTGGCGTCAGCGGCCTCGTCTGCGTGAGGCTGCTTTCTCCGCTGACCTTGCGGTCCGACTCCACTCGCCCAAGGCATAGTCTCGTGAGCGGGGATGCTCCATGACGGAGCAGCGGGCTCGGGATGCTGGTGTGTGCTTAAGGCAGTTGCGCATGCCCTGGGTCGGTCAGCGGCGGCGTCAGGAGGAGGAGGAGCCACCTCGACGACGGACCCAGTCGGGATCCCGCGCGGGCGGGGCGACAGCTGCGGGCTCGGCCAGGTCGGCATCAGAGATGCGCATGACACTATCGAACAGCCAGACGAGCCGGGCGAACCGGCATACGGCGAACACCATCGCGTACTCAAAGACAAATCGCGCAGACAGGGGGTCTTGGTCACGGTCAACGGCCAAGGAGGCCAGAAGGAGCAGACAGGCCAGCGCGGTGCCCTGCAGCAGACTGCGCCAGCTGCGCCGCAGACTGTGCTGCTGCTGGCGCCGTACCGCACGCAGCCGCTCCCCGTTGGCCGCGCTGTACAAGGAGATCGCGATGGCGCTCAGGCCGCCGATCGCCGACGTGACACCGGCCGCCGCGGCATACAGGTCGGTTCGCTGAGAGGAGTCGATCCAGGCCAGGAAATCCCCCCGGTGCCACCAGCGTGTCACGCCTGCATGGGTACCGGCCACGACTGCGGAGACCAGGTAGTCGCCCCACAGGTGCTCAGCCCAACGCTCTACGGCCCTGTCGCGTACGCCCACCTGATCCCCCATTCGAGCAGGTCACGGCCCCCCGGCGTCGACCGCCAGCCGCAGGGCTTCCTCGTGCTCGGCGGCTGCTCCAAGGATCGCATCGACCGCTGACACAATCCGGATTGACCTGCCTTCGCCATCAGTGGCCGGTACGCGCTTTTTTGCCGTAATGCTGTGCTCCACCAGCTCGACCAGCCTCGTGCGCTCCTCGCCTCCTGGATCAGAGAACACCAGCCGCGCACGGGCACGCTCCGCGCCGGTGACCAGGTCAGAGATCTCAGCCAGATCGGCCAGCAGGTGCTCGCGGTGCTGGCGCAGCTCCTTCTTCTTCGGAACCGAGATGATCATAGTGACGCTGATATCCCCGTATGCCTCGCTGGCCACCCGCAGTGTACGGGCCAGCCCGCCGCTGCGGTCGCCCAGCGCGCTCATCTGGTTGGCCATCACCTTCACCTCAACACGGCTTGCGCCCGCGGCCGTCTTCAGCTTCTCGATCTCGGCGTGGGTGACTACCGGCCGCACTTCGAAGACGTGGCCCGGGAACATCCTGATCCCGTTGAGCCAGGTCTCAAGCGCCTTGTGGGAAGGCGCGGAAACCCCGCCCTGCATGACGCCCACCACGTTCCCGAACGGCAAGAAGCAGATCACCGAGGTGTCCAAGTACCCTTCCTGCGCGGACTGCTCAAGCTCACGCAGATCCCCGGTGTCGAAGTTCAGTACGGACAGCCACTCACCAGCTCCCTTGACCCGGTGCAGCAACAGGTGGTCCTGCATGTCATAGGTGGTGAGGGTCCCCACCAGGCGCGTGTCGCCCTCGACCGTGCGCTCGGAGACGTCCACTTGGGCAAGGTCGGCCAGCATTCCGTCCCAGTCCAGCGACTGCGACATGCGATTAGCCTGGCCATCCTTGACGACGACGACCTCGTAGAAGCCCACCGTCCGTTCCTTCATGTGCCCCAGCGTTGCCAAGGCCCACCCCCTTGCTTCGAGGTTGCAGCAGTACAGACCCAGGTCAGGTGCACCACCTACGGTCTGCTGAAGCGATGGTAGGCCCGCAGCACAACAGTTACCCTTTCATCCGCCAACAGTCGTGCCCCGTTCAACGTTCGCGGTCGGCCTCGCCTACGGCCGGCTGGTCAGCTCCGTGGTGGCCCACCCAAGTCCGAGCTCGGCGAGTTGGTGGAGTTGTTCACCATCGAGGCTGGTGCGTCGTTGGCGTGTGGTGTGGAGGCGTTGGCGTAGCCGTACTTCGATGCTGTCGATGACGGTCGTCCAGGTGGGGTCGACGGTGTGTTGTCCGTGTTCGTTGACGAGCGGACCCACCTCATCAAGGTGTTTCCGGGCAGCGGCTACGAGGAGTTGGAAGCGCTCGGCACGGCTACGGCGTCGAATAGCGCTCCCGGTCGCCCCTGTGTCCGTGTGCGTGTGCTTCCCACCCTCCGCTGCGCCGTGCCCAGCGGCGTCTGCCGTCGCACGTCCAGTCTCCCTCGCCATCGTGGCGATCCCGCGCTGGGCAAGAGCCTGTTGTTGTTCGGGTCGCAGGCTGGTCCAGCGTGCGAGTTGTCCGGTGATCCATTGTCCGAGGTCTTCGCTGCCGTAGCGGCGGGGCCCGGTGAGCAGATCGCTCACGCTGCCGCCGTCGCCCACGTAAAGATCCACGAGGGTGAGGTGGCGTTGCCAGGCGGCGTTCCAGGGCCCGCTGACTTGCCAGGGCACGCCGAGCTCATCGAGCTCGCGTACCCGCTGTGGCCAGCGGCGGGTGAAGGCATCCCGTCGGCAGTCGGTCATGATCCGTCCGATGTCGCGGACGCTCCCGTCGATCACGATGGTCTCGTCGCGGCGGGGGAGGAGGTGGCGGCGCCTGGTGGCGTAGGTGGTGATGGCTTGCCAGTCGGCCTGCCAGGCGTCTTCGCGTGGTGTCCATTCGATGCCGAACTCCTCCAGCTGCTCGGTCAGGCGCGCATCGAGTAGTCCAGCACGGTAGGTTCTGCGCCAAGTCTCGACGTGCACGCCGAGCAGGACATCCCCTTCGCGGTGGTCGCGCGGGACCTTTAGATGGCCTTCCCGGGCGTGGTAGTGGCGGGCGGCTTCCAGAGCACGCCCGGTGTCGTCGCCGATGCCTTCACGTACGCGGACCCGTACCCACTGCGCGAGCTCCGCGGCATCGCGCTCGGCCTGGAGGAACCGCAGCACCCCCTCCACGCCCGAGTCCTTGTCCGCCCCCGCCTCATCGCCGCCTTCCTCGGCGTCCTCGACCGCGGGTGGCTGGTGCGGGGTGCGGGGTGTGGCGAGCTGGTCGATCAATGCCTCGCTGTGGGCGCGCAGGGCCCGTAGGAGGGCGACGACGCCGTCCCAGGCGGGCCCGTACAGATCACCGCGGCTGCCGGGCTCGAGATGGACGACGGGCACCACGATGGTCGCGACCTTCTCCACCAGCTCCACCGGCCGGCCCGCGCCCTCACCACCGTGCTGCTCGGTCTTGCCGGCCTGCTCCGCCTGGGCACGTTGCTCGGCGGGGATACGCAGGGCGCGGCCGACGCACTGGACGAGGTCGATGGCGCCCTGGCGGGGGTCGATGAAGGCGACGGAGTCGACGGCGGGGACGTCGACGCCTTCACCGAGCAGCCGCACGGAGGCCACCACGCTCAGATCCGCTGTCTTCCCGTCCGGGCCCCGCCCCTGGGCGAGCTGCCGGCGCAACACCGCGTGCCGCTGTTCAGGAGTGTTCTTCGCGGACAGAGCCGCGCCCCAGACCCGCTCAGGCACCCCGATACCCGCGGCGCGGAGTCGTTCGCCCTGTGCGGTGAGGGTGGTGGCGAAGGCTTCGGCGTCCTCGACCCGGTTCGCGTACGCCAGTACCCGCCGCAGTCCGTACTGGTGTGCGGCCTTCAGCAGCGCCGTCTGCTGCGCAGCCAGATACAGCCCGCGCGCCTGCTCGCTGGCCCGTCCCTGGGCCGCGACGACGTCCTGCAGAACGGGGTCGTCGATCTCGGCGACGACGATCTGGAACCGGGCGGCCAGGCCAGCGGCCTGGGCCTGCTGCAAGGTGAGCTCGAAGGCGACAGGCCCGAACCAGGCCGGGTTGTCCATCGAGGCCAGCGGCCGCTCACCGCCCTCGACCGGAACCCGCAGCCTGACATCCCCCGCCTCCCGCTGCACCCCGGTCCTGCTCCCGGCCGTGGAGCCTTCGCCGTGAACGTCTTCATCACGGTCGTGCTGAGCGTGCTCCTTTTCGGCGTCCTCAGCGTCGGTCAGCCAGCCCAGTCCGGCGTCGCCGACGGCCGGGCGGGACAGAGTGCTCCAGATCCGCGGGGTCGCGGTCAGCGCGAGCCGCCGACGGGCCGGCACCACGTCCTGCTCGTTTACCAGCGACCAGCTGGTCGTGCCGGCGCTGCGGTGAGCTTCGTCGGTGATAAGCAAGTCCCACATGGGCAGCGCCGGAATGCCGGGCACGGCCAGGGCGTGGGCGTCGGCAATGGCGGGGATGGAAGCGTAGGTGGTGAACACCGTCCAGGCCCGATGCCCCTGCCTCTCCAACTGGCGCCACCACCAGGCAAGTTGAGCCGGACCCGTGGTCGACGGCGCGCCGCACGAGGCGAGAACCGGATCCCCCGCACTAAGAGAGCACATCACCGCCATCGCGCCACGACGGCCGCCATCACGCCGGAAAGCCAGGAGGTTCTGCTTCACCAGCTCCAGCGTCGGCTCCACCACCAACACCCGCCCGCCCGCGGCCACCCGGTTCGCCACCTCCGCCGCCAGCCGCGTCTTGCCCGTTCCGCACGCCATCCGCACCTGTGCCCGCAGCTCCCCGGCCGCACCACCGGCAGGCGCCTCCAGCGCTCTCACGACCGCCTCACAGCCGGTCATCTGATGCGGCATCAACATCTGCACCTGCTCCGCCTCCCACCTCAGCATCACGGCGTCCGGAGAGCCATCCATGTCCTGACACCATCTCACACAAAATTTCATTTTGCTCTAGATGCTTGCCTTCTCGACGGTTTCCCCGCTAGGCTCGGGCACCAGCCGGTCCCGATCGTGACCAGATCAGCAGCGCCACACCCTCGATCTCCTCGGCGAGGGAGCGGGAGCCAAACCAGCAGGGATCCCACACGTTAGAGGCATCAACTCACCTCAAAGTCGGTAGACTTGTGAGTAAGGCCCGAAGTGGAACAACTTTCGCCCCTAGCCAGCGCAAGGAAGCCGCGGAGCGGATTCCGCAGGCCGAATCGCGGAGCGATTCGTGCCGCAGTCAACGAAGTTGACTGCACCCGGCGGCGGAGCCGCCGGCCAGGCCGCGCGGAGCGCGGCGCTTCTTCCGTCGCGTA
>NZ_JBJHPC010000210.1:0-11238 GCF_045257485.1 Streptomyces sp. YS-3
CCCCACCGGACCCGGGGCGGAGCCCGAAGCGGGGTGGGGGCTACTCCCCCGTCAGCCCCGCCACCAGCTCGTCCGCCGCCGCGTACGGATCCAGCTCACCCCCGACGATCCGGGACGCCAGCGCGTCCAGGCGGCGGTCGCCCCGCAGGTCCCCGATCCGCTCCCGCAGCGCCGTCACCGCGATCGTCTCCACCTCGCGCGACGCGCGGGCCAGCCGGCGTTCCGCCAGGACGCCCCGCTCCTCCATCCACGCCCGGTGCTTCTCCAGCGCCTCCACCAGCTCCTCGATCCCCTCGGAGCGGGCCGCCACCGTCTTCACGATCGGCGGTCGCCAGTCGCCGGGGCCCCGGGACTCGCCCAGGCCCAGCATGTGGTTCAGCTCCCGGGCCGTCGCGTCCGCGCCGTCCCGGTCCGCCTTGTTCACCACGTACACGTCGCCGATCTCCAGGATCCCGGCCTTGGCCGCCTGGATGCCGTCGCCCATTCCGGGCGCCAGCAGCACCACCGACGTGTCCGCCTGGGAGGCGATCTCGACCTCGGACTGACCGACGCCGACCGTCTCCACGAGGATCACCTCGCAGCCCGCCGCGTCCAGGACCCGGATCGCCTGCGGGGCCGACCAGGCGAGGCCGCCCAGGTGGCCGCGGGTCGCCATGGAGCGGATGTAGACACCGGGGTCGGAGGCGTGGTCCGACATGCGGACGCGGTCGCCCAGCAGCGCGCCCCCGGAGAACGGCGAGGACGGGTCGACCGCGAGGACGCCGACCCGCTTCCCCGCCCGCCGGTACGCCGTCACCAGCGCCGACGTCGAGGTCGACTTGCCGACACCCGGCGAGCCCGTCAGACCCACCACGTACGCCCCGCCTGTCAGCGGAGCCAAGTGCGCCATCACCTCGCGCAGTTGCGGGGACGCCCCCTCGACCAGCGAGATCAGCCGGGCCACGGCCCGCGGCCGGCCCTCCCTCGCCTGTGCCACCAGTTCGGGGACGTCCACCATTGCCGCTCCGTTCGGTTCAGGGGTCGTTGCGTACGTACAGCGGGAGCGGCCTCTACTTGTTGCCGGGGACCTTGATGATCAGGGCGTCGCCCTGGCCGCCGCCGCCGCACAGCGCCGCCGCACCCGTACCGCCGCCGCGCCGCTTCAGCTCCAGCGCGAGGTGGAGCACCACGCGCGCGCCCGACATGCCGATGGGGTGGCCCAGGGCGATGGCGCCGCCGTTGACGTTCACCCTTTCCGGGGAGACGCCGAGGTCCTTCATTGACTGCACGGCGACCGCCGCGAACGCCTCGTTGATCTCGATGAGGTCGAGGTCCTCGACGCCGATGCCCTCCTTCGACAGGGCGTGCCGGATCGCGTTGGACGGCTGCGACTGGAGCGAGTTGTCCGGGCCCGCCACATTGCCGTGCGCGCCGATCTCGGCGATCCACTCCAGGCCCAGCTCCTGCGCCTTGGCCTTGGACATGACCACGACCGCGGCGGCGCCGTCGGAGATCTGCGAGGAGGTGCCGGCCGTGATCGTGCCGTCCTTGGCGAAGGCCGGGCGCAGCTTGCCGAGGGACTCCGCGGTCGTCTCCGCGCGGATGCCCTCGTCCTTGGCGAAGACCACCGGCTCGCCCTTGCGCTGCGGGATCTCGACCGGGGTGATCTCGGCCTCGAAGAGCCCGTTCTTCTGGGCGGCGGCGGCGCGCTGGTGGGAGGCGGCGGCGAAGGCGTCCTGCGGGGCGCGCTCGATGCCCAGGCGGGTGTTGTGCTTCTCCGTGGACTCGCCCATGGCGATGTTCTCGAAGGCGTCGGTGAGACCGTCGTACGCCATCGCGTCGAGCATCTCGATCGCGCCGTACTTGTAGCCCTCGCGGGACTTCGGCAGCAGGTGCGGCGCGTTGGTCATCGACTCCTGGCCGCCCGCGACCACCACGTCGAACTCGCCGGCGCGGATCAGCTGGTCCGCGAGCGCGATGGCGTCGAGGCCCGAGAGGCAGACCTTGTTGATCGTGAGCGCGGGCACGTTCATCGGGATGCCGGCCTTGACGGCGGCCTGGCGGGCGGGGATCTGGCCCGCGCCGGCCTGGAGCACCTGGCCCATGATCACGTACTGCACCTGGTCGCCGCCGATGCCGGCCCGGTCGAGCGCGGCCTTGATGGCCACGCCGCCGAGGTCGGCGCCCGAGAAGGACTTGAGGGAGCCGAGCAGTCGGCCCATGGGCGTGCGGGCGCCCGCGACGATCACTGAGGTGGTACCGGTCGTTCCAGACATGAGGCACGGCCCCTTGGGGATGAGGAGTGAACGAGGGTTTACATGAATGTACTGAGCGGTACGCGGGGCGTCACCGGGCAGCCGGTGTGATCGCGCGCACGTTGCGTAACCACCTCCCGGAGCGGTGCACTGGTCCCATGCTGACGCGCATCGACCACATCGGGATCGCCTGTTTCGACCTCGACAGGACCGTCGAGTTCTATCGTGCTACGTACGGATTCGAGGTGTTCCACTCCGAGACCAACGAGGAGCAGGGCGTGCGGGAGGCCATGCTCAAGATCAACGATACGTCGGACGGCGGCGCCTCCTACCTCCAGCTCCTGGAGCCCACCCGGGAGGATTCCACCGTCGCCAAGTGGCTGGCCAAGCACGGCGAGGGCGTGCACCACATCGCCTTCGGCACGGCCGACGTCGACGGGGACGCGGAGGTCGTCCGCGGCAAGGGCGTACGGGTCCTCTACGACGAGCCGCGCACCGGTTCGATGGGCTCCCGCATCACGTTCCTGCACCCCAAGGACTGCCACGGCGTACTGACCGAACTGGTCACCTCGGCGGCGGAGCACTGACCCCCGGATTCCGGGGCCGGTACAGTGGGCCCTTCCGGGCCGGGGTCGGGTCGGGGCCTGGGACCCACGCCCCCTTGTCGATCTGACACCATTCACCGGGGGCCCGTCCGTCGTCGGACGGTGCTCGTACGGGCAGTGTTCGCGACCAGGGGACGGATGGGACCGCGCAGTGCGGGGCTACGAACGCCAGGACAGCCACCGGCCTGACGACCACCTCTCGCGGTTCGAGGCCGAGATGGACCGGCTGAAGACCGAGCGGGAGAAGGCCGTCCAGCACGCCGAGGACCTCGGCTACCAGGTCGAGGTGCTGCGCGCCAAGCTGCACGAGGCGCGCCGCAACCTCGCGACGCGTCCTGCCTACGACGCCGCGGACATCGGCTACCAGGCCGAACAGCTGCTGCGCAACGCGCAGATGCAGGCCGAGCAGTTGCGCAACGACGCCGAGCGCGAGCTGCGCGAGGCCCGTGCCCAGACCCAGCGGATCCTTCAGGAGCACGCCGAGCACCAGGCCAGGCTCCAGGCCGAGCTGCACGCGGAGGCGGTCAACCGCCGCCAGCGGCTCGACCAGGAGCTGGCCGAGCGGCGCGCGACCGTGGAGTCGCACGTCAACGAGAACGTGGCGTGGGCCGAACAGCTGCGGGCCCGGACCGAGTCGCAGGCCCGCCGCCTGCTGGAGGAGTCCCGCGCCGAGAGCGAGGCGGCGCTCGCCGCCGCCCGCGCGGAGGCCGCGCGGCTGGCCGAGGAGACCCGTCAACGCCTCGGCGCCGAGGCCGAGTCGGCCCGTACCGAAGCCGAAGCGATCCTGCTGCGCGCCCGCAAGGACGCGGAGCGGCTGCTCACCGCCGCCTCCACGCAGGCCCAGGAGGCCACCTCCCACGCCGAGCAGCTGCGCTCGTCGACCACCGCCGAGTCCGACCAGGCGCGCCAGCAGGCGGCCGAGCTGAGCCGGGCCGCCGAGCAGCGGATGCAGGAGGCCGAGTCGGCGCTGCGCGAGGCGCGTGCCGAGGCCGAGAAGGTGCTGGCCGAGGCGAAGGAGTCGGCGGCCAGGCAGCTCGCGGGCGCCGAGTCCGCCAACGAGCAGCGCACCCGTACCGCCAAGACCGAGATCGCCCGGCTGGTGGCCGAGGCGACCAAGGAGTCCGAGGCGCTCAAGACGGAGGCCGAGCAGGCGCTCGCCGACGCCCGCGCCGAGGCCGAGCGGCTGGTCGCGGAGGCCGCCGAGAAGGCCCGTACCAGCGCGGCCGAGGACACCGCCGCCCAGCTCGCCAAGGCCGCCCGGGCCGCCGAGGAGGTGCTCTCCAAGGCCTCCGCGGACGCCCAGGAGACCACCCGCAAGGCGTCCGAGGAGGCCGAGCGGATCCGCCGCGAGGCCGATGCCGAGGCGGAGCGGCTGCGCGTCCAGGCCGAGGAGCGGGCCGACGAGCTCAAGGGCGCGGCCAAGGACGACACCAAGGAGTACCGCGCCAAGACGGTCGAACTCCAGGAGGAGGCGCGCCGGCTGCGCGGCGAGGCCGAGCAGCTGCGGGCCGAGGCGGTCGCCGAGGGCGAGCGCATCCGGGGCGAGGCGCGCCGCGAGGGCGTCCAGCAGATCGAGGAGGCGGCCAGGACCGCCGAGGAGCTGCTGACCAAGGCGAAGGCCGACGCGGAGGAGCTGCGCACCTCGGCGGGCGCCGAGTCGGAGCGGGTCCGCGGCGAGGCCATGGAGCGCGCCACGACCCTGCGCAAGCAGGCCGAGGAGACCCTGGAGCGCACCCGGGCCGAGGCCGAGCGGATGCGGGCGGAGGCCGAGGAGCAGGCCGAGGCCGTCCGGGCCGCCGCCGAGCAGGCCGCGGCGACGCTGCGCGAGGAGACCGACCGGGCCGTCGCGGCCCGCCAGGCCGACGCCGCCGCCGAGTTGACGCGGCTTCACACGGAGGCCGAGCAGCGGCACGCCTCCGCCGAGCAGGCGCTCGCCGAGGCGCGCGGCGAGAGCGAGCGGATCCGGCGCGAGGCCGCCGAGGAGACCGAGCGGCTGCGCACCGAGGCCGCCGAGCGGGTCCGTACGCTCACGGCGCAGGCCGAGCAGGAGGCCGAGCGGCTGCGTACCGAGGCCGCCGCCGACGCCTCGACCGCCCGCGCCGAGGCCGAGGGCGCTGCCGTACGGCTGCGGTCCGAGGCGGCGGCGGAGGCCGAGCGCCTCAAGTCCGAGGCGCAGGAGAGCGCCGACCGGATGCGCGCGGAGGCCGCCGCCGCCGCCGAGCGGGTCGGCGCGGAGGCCGCCGAGGCGCTCGCCGCCGCCCAGGAGGAGGCCGCCCGCCGGCGCCGCGAGGCGGAGGAGACACTGGACTCGGCGCGTACCGAGGCCGGTCAGGAGCGGGCCCAGGCCCGCGAGCAGAGCGAGGAGCTGCTCGCCTCCGCCCGCAAGCGGGTGGAGGAGGCGCAGGCCGAGGCGGTACGGCTCGGCGAGGAGGCCGACCGGCGCGCCACCGAGCTGGTGGCCGCCGCCGAGCAGACCGCCCAGCAGGTCCGGGACTCGGTCGCGGGGCTGCGCGAGGAGGCCGAGCAGGAGATCGCCGGGCTGCGCTCCACGGCCGAGCACGTGGCGGAGCGTACGAAGTCGGAGGCGCAGCAGGAGGCGGACCGGGTCCGCGCCGACGCGCACGCCGAGCGCGAGCGCGCGGCCGAGGACGCCCAGCGGCTGCGGGCGCGGGCCCAGGAGGAGACCGAGGCCGCCAGGGAGCTCGCCGAGCGGACCGTCGCGGACGCCATCGCGGAGGCGGAGAAGACGCGTTCGGACGCCTCCGAGTACGCGCAGCGGATGCGTACCGAGGCCTCCGACGCGCTGGCCTCCTCCGAGCAGGACGCCGCCCGCACCCGGGCGGACGCCCGCGAGGACGCCAACCGCATCCGCAGCGACGCCGCGAGCCAGGCCGACCGGCTGGTCGGCGAGGCGACCGCGGAGGCCAAGCGGCTCGCCGCCGAGTCGACGGCGACCGCCGAGCGGCTGGTGGCGGAGGCTCAGCAGCTGCGCGACGAGGGCCAGTCGGAGCACGACCGGCTGCTCGCGGAGGCCACCGCCCACGCCGAGCGCACCACCTCCGAGGCCGACACCTACGTCGAGCTCGTCACCACCGAGGCGCGCGCGGACGCGGGCGCGGTCCTGGCCGCCGCGGCGGCCGAGGCCGAGCAGACGGTCACCGACGCCCGCGAGCAGGGCGAGGAGCTGCTGAGCGAGGCGCGCACGGAGGCGGAGCGGCTCCTGGACGAGGCGCGCAAGGCCGCCGACAAGCGGCGCGCGGACGCGGCGGCCCAGGTGGACCAGCTGGTCACGGAGACGACCGCCGAGGCCGAGCGGATGCTCGCCGAGGCGAACGGGGAGGCGGAGCGGCTGCGCGCCGAGGCCGCCGAGACCGTGGGCTCGGCCCAGCAGGCCGCCGAGCGGATCCGCGCGGAGGCCGAGAAGAGCCGCGCCCGGATCGAGGAGGCGGCCGAGCAGACCCGTACCGAGGCCCGCGAGGAGGCCGACCGGCTGCTCGACGAGGCGCGTACCGCCGCGGCCAAGCGCCGGGCGGACGCGGCCGAGCAGGCGGACCAGCTCATGGCCAAGGCCCAGGAGGAGGCGCTGCTCGCGGCCACGCTGGCCGAGGAGCAGGCCGACACGATGGTGGGCGCCGCCCGCAAGGAGGCCGAGCGGATCGTCGCGGAGGCGACCGTGGAGGGCAACACGCTGGTGGAGAAGGCCCGTACGGACGCGGACGAGCTGCTCGCCGGGGCGCGCGCGGACGCGACGGCCATAAGGGAGCGCATCGAGGAGATGCGCGCGCGGACCGAGGCGGAGATCGAGGAGCTGCACGAGCGGGCCCGCCGCGAGAGCGCCGAGCAGATGAAGACGGCGGGCGAGCGCGTCGACAAGCTGGTCAAGGCCGCCACCGAGCAGACGGAGCAGGCCGAGGCGAAGGCCAAGGAGCTGCTCTCGGACGCCAACTCCGAGGCGAGCAAGGTGCGGATCGCTGCGGTGAAGAAGGCCGAGGCGCTGCTCAAGGAGGCGGAGACCAAGAAGGCCGAGCTGATCCGCGAGGCGACCAAGCTGCGCGACGAGGCGGCGGCCGAGGCGCGGCGCACGGTCGACGAGGGCAAGCGCGAGCTGGACGTGCTGGTCCGGCGCCGGGCGGACATCAACGCGGAGATCTCCCGTGTCCAGGACGTCCTGGAGGCGTTGGAGTCGTTCGAGGCTCCGGCCTCCGGCGGCAAGGAGGCGGCCAAGGCGGGGGCGGCGGCCGGAGGAACCCGTTCGAGTGGCAAGTCCTCGGAGGGGTAGCCACTCAAAAGGCTGGACATTCTCCAGATCAAACGGGCATACGCTCGATGCCGCGCCGCCTGGGCCCCTAGGATTCCCCCTATCACCTCACCGGTCTCATTCGACAGGAACCCCATGAGCGACACTTCCTCCCCCTTCGGCTTCGAGCTCGTGCGGCGTGGTTACGACCGCGGTCAGGTGGACGACCGCATTACCAAGCTCGTCGCCGACCGTGACAGCGCTCTGGCACGGATCACTTCTCTGGAAAAGCGCATCGAGGAACTGCACCTCGAAACGCAGAACGCCCAGGCCCAGGTGAGCGACGCGGAGCCGTCGTACGCCGGTCTCGGCGCGCGGGTCGAGAAGATCCTGCGTCTCGCCGAGGAAGAGGCGAAGGACCTGCGCGAGGAGGCGCGCCGCGCCGCCGAGCAGCACCGCGAGCTGGCCGAGTCGGCGGCCCAGCAGGTGCGCAACGACGCCGAGTCGTTCGCCGCCGAGCGCAAGGCGAAGGCGGAGGACGAGGGCGTCCGGATCGTCGAGAAGGCGAAGGGTGACGCCTCCACGCTGCGCTCCGAGGCGCAGAAGGACGCGCAGTCCAAGCGCGAGGAGGCGGACGCCCTCTTCGAGGAGACCCGCGCCAAGGCCGCGCAGGCGGCGGCGGACTTCGAGACGAACCTCGCCAAGCGCCGTGAGCAGTCCGAGCGCGATCTGGCCTCGCGTCAGGCGAAGGCGGAGAAGCGTCTCGCCGAGATCGAGCACCGCGCCGAGCAGCTCCGCCTGGAGGCCGAGAAGCTGCGTACGGACGCGGAGCGCCGGGCCCGTCAGACGGTCGAGACGGCCCAGCGCCAGGCCGAGGACATCGTGGCGGACGCCAACGCCAAGGCCGACCGCATCCGTTCGGAATCCGAGCGCGAGCTGGCGGCGCTCACCAACCGCCGTGACTCGATCAACGCGCAGCTGACCAACGTCCGCGAGATGCTGGCGACCCTCACGGGCGCGGCGGTCGCGGCGGCCGGCTCCCCGGTCGACGACGAGCCCGTCTCGCGCGGCGTCCCGGCGCAGCAGTCCCGCTAGTCCTCTCGGTGCCGCAGCTCCTCCCCCGTGGGCTGCGTCGGTGACGTCGAAAGCCCCTCGCCACTCCGGTGGCGGGGGGCTTTGTCGGCCCCTATCGTGGCCGCATGATCGAGCTGGCCGGTCTCACCAAGCGCTTCGGTTCCAAGACCGCGGTCGACGACCTGTCGTTCCAGGTCCGGCCGGGCGTGGTGACCGGCTTCCTGGGCCCCAACGGCGCCGGCAAGTCCACCACCATGCGGATGATGCTCGACCTCGACAACCCGACCAGCGGCACCGTGCGCATCGACGGGCGGCACTACCGCGACCTGGACGAGCCGTTGAAGTACATCGGCGCGCTCCTGGACGCCAAGTCGATGCACGGCGGTCGCAGCGCGTACAACAACCTGCTGTGCCTGGCGCAGTCGAACCGGATCCCCGAGCGCCGGGTCGCGGAGGTCCTGGACACGGTCGGTCTGACGGCGGTGGCGAAGAAGAAGTCGAAGGGGTTCTCGCTGGGCATGGGCCAGCGGCTGGGAATCGCCTCGGCGCTGCTCGGTGACCCAGAGATCCTGATGTTCGACGAACCCGTCAATGGTCTGGACCCCGAGGGAATTCACTGGATCCGCAATCTCATGAAAGCCCTCGCCGCCGAGGGCAGAACGATCTTCGTCTCGTCCCACCTGATGAGCGAAATGGCGTTGACGGCCGATCATTTGATCGTCATCGGCCAGGGCCGACTGCTCGCCGATACATCGATGGCGGATTTCATTCGGCAGAATTCACGGAGTTACGTACGGCTGCGCTCCCCCCAATGGGAACACCTGCTCGATGTGCTGGCCGGGGCCGGGGTCGCCGTCACCCAGACCGGCGACGGGGCCCTGGAGGTCGACAACGGCAGGATCGAGCGGCTCGGCGAACTGGCCGCGCAGCACCGGATCGTGCTGCACGAGCTGTCGGGCCAGCAGGCCTCGCTGGAGGAGGCGTTCATGCAGATGACGGCCGGATCGGTGGAGTACCACGCGCACTCCGACACCCCCCACGGCCCGCCCCCGGCGGTGCCCGCGCCGAACTGGGGCGAGGGCTACCGGGCGCGGACCCGGGGCGGCGCCGGGGACAGCCCGGACCAGGGGGTCTGACCCATGGCGTCGGTACCCGCGGTCCTCAGGTCGGAGTGGACCAAGATCCGTACGGTCTCCTCCACCTCCTGGACGCTGATCTGCGCGTTCGTCGTGACGGTGGCGGTGAGCGCGGCCCTGTGCGCGCTGATGAGGTCGCAGTTCGACGACCTCAAGCCGGCCGAGCGCATGACGTTCGACGCCACCTACGTCAGCTTCTCCGGGATGGTGCTCGGCCAGCTGGCGATGGTGGTGTTCGGTGTCCTGGTGGTCGGCACCGAGTACAGCTCGGGCATGATCCGCACCTCGCTGGCCGCCGTGCCGCAGCGAGCCACCTTCCTCTTCGCCAAGCTCCTGGTCGCCACCGCGCTCGCCCTGGCCGTGGGCATGGCGACCAGCTTCCTCTCCTTCTTCCTCGGCCAGGCGCTGCTGGGCCCGCACCGCACCACCATCGGCGAGCCGAACGTGCTGCGGGCGGTCGTCGGGGCGGGGCTCTACATGGCGCTGATCGCGCTGTTCTCGATGGGCGTGGCCACGATGCTGCGCAGCTCGATGCTGTCGCTCGGCATCCTGATGCCGTTCTTCTTCCTGATCTCGCAGATCCTGTCGGCGGTGCCGGGCGCCAAGAAGGTGGCCCGCTACTTCCCCGACCAGGCGGGCTCCAAGATCATGCAGGTGGTGCCGAACGCGATGAACAGCGAGCCGCCGCCCTACGGGCCGTGGGCCGGGCTCGGGATCATGGCGCTGTGGGTGGCGGCGGCGCTCGCGGGCGGCTACCTCGTCCTCAAGAGGCGCGACGCATGAGCCCCGCGGCGGGACGGCCGACCTGCGAGAACCCAGGAACATAGCGGGCAAAACGCTACGTAACCCAACTGTCATCGCTTGGCCGGAACCGTAAAGTCCTGGATAAGCTCCTCACTCATACGGGGGCACCCTGGCGATCGGCCACCGCCCCGACGACCCACACCGTCGATGGGGCTGGAGAATGATCGAGGCAGTCGGCCTGACGAAGCGCTACGGCGCCAAGACAGCCGTGTACAACCTTTCCTTCCAGGTGAGGCCGGGCGCCGTCACCGGCTTCCTGGGGCCCAACGGCTCCGGCAAGTCGACGACCATGCGCATGATCCTCGGCCTGGACCAGCCCACTTCCGGCCATGTCACCATCGGCGGCCACCCCTTCCGCTCGCTCCCCAACGCGCCCCGCCAGGTCGGCGCGCTGCTCGACGCCAAGGCCGTGCACGGCGGTCGCAGCGCCCGCAACCACCTGCTCTCGCTCGCCCAGCTCTCCGGCATCCCGGCCCGCCGGGTCGACGAGGTGCTCGGGGTCGTCGGGCTCCAGGAGGTGGCGGGCAAGCGCTCCAAGGGGTTCTCGCTCGGCATGGGCCAGCGGCTCGGCATCGCCGCGGCCCTGCTCGGCGACCCGCAGGTGCTGCTCTTCGACGAGCCGGTCAACGGCCTCGACCCCGAGGGCATCCTGTGGGTGCGCAACCTCATGAAGCGGCTCGCCGCCGAGGGCCGTACCGTCTTCGTCTCCTCGCACCTGATGAGCGAGATGGCGCTGACCGCCGACCACCTGATAGTGATCGGCCGCGGGCAGCTGCTCGCCGACATGAGCGTCAAGGACTTCATCTCCCACAACTCCGCCGACTTCGCGCGCGTGCGCACTCCCGAGCCCACCGGCCGGGAGAAGCTGACGGCCACGCTGACCGAGGCCGGCGGCCAGGTCATGCCGGAACCGGACGGCGCCCTGCGGGTGACCGGCCTCGCGCTGCCGCGCATCAGCGACCTCGCCCACGACGCGGGCGTACGCCTGTGGGAGCTCTCCCCGCACCAGGCCTCGTTGGAGGAGGCGTACATGCGGATGACGCAGGGCGCGGTGGACTACCGCTCCACGGCGGACCAGAAGGCCGGTCTGATGCAGCCGCTGCCGCCCGGCCACCAGCCGCCCCCGGTGATCCCCGAGGTGCCGACGC